>CAXAJC010000008.1:0-28174 GCA_963969005.1 uncultured Cellvibrionales bacterium
CTGTAGTCTCAATCCAGTTACCTGCATTGTCCTGAGTAACATAGACTTCACTGGTGCCAGAGGTATCGGGAACCAGTTCAATATAGGATGATGTGCTACCAAAACCAGCGTCGATATCTTCCAGGCCCCAGTCAGCGTGACCAGCTACCTGAATAAATGAGGTGTCGGAGGATGTTGCACCGGTGATAACTAGAGACTCTGCTCCTTCATCAAAGCCTACAGTCACACCCGAAACACTTCGACCCAAGGCATCAGCCATCAAATTGATTTTCGACTGCAAATGTTCGGTGAATGTACCAATCGAATACTGACCCTCAGTTAACTGGATCTGCGCAGATATACCATCGACAATCACAGTCACATTCTGATTATCAGTGTTGACCAAAAATGATTTACGAGGATCAACACCCATCTGATTGCCCGTTACAACGGCTGGCGATGACAGCTGGCCACGAACCGCAGGCAAGTTATTAATTTGTGAGGTTTCAGCCTCTACCAAATGACCATCTGCTTCCATGCCCAAAAGGGTTTGGGCCATAGTGGAAACATTGGTAATCGCCAAGCTTGATTCATCACCAGTGGTACCAGAAGCAACAATAAATTTACCCTCGGTATAGCTCACTGAAATCCCATAACGCTGATTGCTTGGCGTAGTGAAAGCGGTACCATTTGGTAAGACGTTTTTTAAAATTACATCTGAAGCATCAGTATCTAGTGCCGGCAACAGCGTACCGTAGGATGCAGTTGTAACTCCGTCTGCCTCTAAGGTCTGAGAGTCAACGCCAAATACACCGTTCGTGGCCGTACCAGAAACCCCAGAGCTGAGATAAAGATAATCACTTCCTCCATCTCCCTGAAGGAATCTGAAGCCCTGACTCGCTGCGTCATAAGAGACTGAAATATCATCAAAATTACCATCTGCGGCCAATGCAGCATTAAGGGCATAGGCCAATGGCTCAGCGTTTACCTGTTCAGTAATATCGCCATTGGCGATAAGAGTACTAATACTTAAGTCGATATCATCGATCAGTACACCAGCTGACGTGGTCCTGGTTAACTTAAGTGGCTGACTATCCAGGTTAGAAAAGTCAAAAGACTTGCCATCACCAAAACGTTCATTAATGACATTGGTAAGCTCGAATGCAATTTCCGAACCTGACAGCTTTTGTGCTGAGCCGGCTAAATGCTCAAGCCCAATATCTATAGGCGCGGAATCATCAATACTCAAGCTAAACATGTTCGATAGTGCGGCTCTGGTCATCGCGCCATCAGTAAAATCAATACCGTCACTATTGTTTGTAAGATTGAGATCATCAATGTAGACAGAGTCTTCAGCAACAGCAAAATTAACACTGGCTGGCTGAGAATCTGTTGGCGTCGAAAGGTTATCGAACGAGTACTTTTTATACAGAGTACCCAGAGTTACCAGATACTTCTCACTCTCGGCACTGGTTTTCTGTAACTCCAGAAGCTCGGATTGGGTTTTAACTTCACCATACTTGTTTACAAAGTATTGGTCACCAGCAGTATCCGACGCCTGGATCAATGCAGAGTCAACCGCCTGATCATCAATGTAAACATAGGTCTGCCATTTGTTGAATGGCACATCAGCTGTAGCCTCTGCGGTCTTTACATAATAGATAGTAGCGAGGTGGCTCGAACCAGAAGTCCCGTAAACTGTTAAAGATGTTGTCTTGTTATAGGTTTCTGGTTTGGCCGGATTAAAGGTGTCAGTAATTGGTGCCGCATCCGACGGTAGGTTAAGTCCCAACTCTACCTCGGTAGTTGGCAGAAACTCAGATACTGTAGCTCGGGGAATAGCCAGTGCGCTCATGGGCTCACCAAAATCAGCTT
This sequence comes from uncultured Cellvibrionales bacterium, assembly GCA_963969005.1. Lineage (GTDB taxonomy): Bacteria > Pseudomonadota > Gammaproteobacteria > Pseudomonadales > Porticoccaceae > HTCC2207. Next base: position 1,855 of record CAXAJC010000008.1, read on the forward strand.
TGTTGGTCGAATCCACCGGGAGCGCCTGCAGAGCCTGACCGGCACTGTTAACCATCTGGTTTTGCTCATTCAGCATAAAGGCGCCATTTCGGGTATAGATTTTAGTGCCGTCTGGAGATTCCAGAGGGAAGAAACCATCACCGGTAATTGCCAAATCCAGAGAGTTTGCAGAGAACTCAATATTGCCCTGACTGAACTCCTGGCTCACCTCTTTCAGAGATACACCACGACCAATAACACTGGACGCTTTCTGTAGTGGAGAGGTTGCAAAAATATCGCCAAAGTCAGCATCGGAGCGTTTAAAGCCCGAGGTACCCGAGTTAGCAATGTTGTTTGAGGTTACAGATAGCTCCGTTGTCGCTGCGTTAAGACCTGTAAGTGAGGTATAAAATGACATTCGTTATTCTCCTTATTACCTTAAAAATTCTTTGATTAAATTCCAATTCGCTCGACTTCAGCCAGCGTGACAAAATCGCCATCACCAACCTCGAGTGATAATTCTTGTGCTTCCGGATCCCAGCTCACACTCTTAACCTGAGCCATGGTGGTGACAGGTGCAGCTTCAAGTTTGCCATTGCGCACAATGCTGGCATTCATCACATAGCTGCCATTAGCGGCCAACTCACCTTCGCGGTTATAGCCGTTCCAATTTAAATCCAGGCGCCCTGGTAACTGGGCACCCTGAGTTTCACGGAAAACCAAATCTCCGGAAGCCGGGTCATAAATACTAAAGATCACCGACTCAGCACCATTGGGCAGGTCGATAGATCCCTGAGAGATAGCACCATTGCCACCATCAAAATAACCGCCTTCAACAGCCACTTTCTTACCCACCAGATTGGCACCCGTGAGCATCTGATCCTGGCGCATGCCACTGACCATATCTTCCAAAGAAGCCTGCATACCTTTAATACCTTCCACCGACGAGAACTGAGCCAGCTGTGCAACAAACGCTTCGTTGTCCATGGGGTCTAATGGATTTTGGTTGGTCAGCTGAGTGGTCAGCAATGTCAAAAAAGCATCGCGGCCTAACTCATCTTCCCCGGAGAGCGCAGCGATCTGCTGATCTTCATACTGCTCTGAGGTTAGAAATGAACTACCTGTTATGTTATCTATCATTTAGTATTCCTCAGGCCTTGGTAATATCTAAGGTGCGCATCATTAATTCACGGGCTGTATTAACAACTTCAACATTGTTCTGATAGCTTCTGGCGGACCCCATCATCTCAACCATTTCCGTTACTTCATTAACATTGGATTCATAGACAAAGCCATCTTTGTCGGCTTTGGGATTGCCCGGATCGAGAATTCTTCGGTTGGGAGTACTGTCATCAGCCATCCCGCTAACCCGGACCCCGCCAACATATTGCGCACCCTGAGTAGTCATCTCTTGATTGAGCAGAGTCTCAAAAACAGGACGCTTGGCTTTGTAAGCCTCATCCGGACTGGAAGCCACAGTGCCGGCATTTGCCATATTCGATGCAGTAGAGTTCATGCGCACCATCTGGGCATTGAGAGCCGAGCCTGCTATTCCAAAAATATTATTAAATGACATAGTCTATTAATCTCCTCTAAGAGCCTTGCGCACTGCGCTGATATCGCCCTCAATAAATCGTAATGTTGCTTGATACTGGGCTGCAGCTTTACCGTACTTGGCCTGCTCAACACTGAGCTCAACTGTGTTGCCATCGAGCGACGTGCTGAATGGAATGCTGTAAACCAGATCACCCTGGCCCTGGGCCGCTGCTGATTTGATATGGCCGCTCTGAGTCGTCGTCAGAGAGTTCTGGGTCTCATTGAGCACAGCTTTGAAATCAAGATCTCGGGCTTTAAAATGCGGCGTGTCCACATTGGCAATATTCTGCGCAATCAATTCCATGCGCTGAGCACGCAAAGCCAGTGCCCGTTCATGAATGCTGAAACCTGTATCTAAAATACTCATATCAAACCTATTAAAGTTTTTTTCCTGTCTGTCGATTGCTTATCTGTCGGAAAACATTTATCTCCATCCCAAATAATGCAAAACAGATGCCAAGTCACTCGACAATGCCGCATTTAAATTACAATTTCGTTTTAAATCATATAGTTAAGGTTATTTTGCTATTTCAGATTTGAATAGTTTGCCGCTTTTGTGGCAGCGTTTTGCCGCTGTTTATTGCCACTCTGTCGGTATTGCGTCAGCTGATCTTGTGGCCCATACTCGCCACATGACCAAGCTAACCACCACAATATGCATGCTGTTTTTAGGCTTTGCTGTCAGCGCTCAAAGCGCTGTCCCGGGCAACGCCCAACTCGATATTAATAAGCAGCAGCTAATTGATCAGGCTCAGGCCTGGGTCGCAGAGCAGGAACAGCTATCAGTGAGTCAAGTACAGATTGTTGCCCTTGATCGGCGTCTAAAGGTCCCGGCCTGTGACAGCGCCTACAGCATTAGTTTTCCCTATGCCAACAGTAACCTGACAATTCTGGCCCAGTGCTCAGACAGTGATTGGAAAGCCTTTATTCGGGTAAAGATTCAGCCGCTGATTCAGGGCTTTGTGTATCGCAGAGACATGCAGCCTAATCAACCACTGCGGCCACAAGATATAGAGAAGACAGTGGTGCAACGACCTGCCAGAACGGTGATGAAAAATCTTGAAAATTTGGCCAGCAGTGGCACGGGTTATATGCTGACAACTGCGGTGAAAGCTGGAGATGTGGTAGCCAAGCGGCACCTGATGGAGAGCACTCAGGTGTTTCGCCTCAACAGAGATACGCTTGCAGGAGAGAGTATTAGCAGTAAAGCTGTCAGCCAAATCAACCTCGGCCTACGATCGACCAACCCCAGTCAGCGTTTTCCTGGTCGACTGTTAGAACAGGCGGTGGCGGCCCGAGATCTAAGCGCCGGGCATATCCTGTCGCGGCGGGATTTTAATGTTAAGAATATGGTTATTATGACCACCAGTAATCTCAGCCGGGGACAAAAGCTCAACGCAAATAACACGGTATTAAAAGAGTATTACGGCAATCTACCAGAGGATGTCCTGCGGAGCACAAAAGACATTGTGCAGATGGAAGCAATACGCAGCATAAGAGCCGACCAATTGCTGCGCCTGTCTGATCTAAGACCTGCCGCCATGATCAATAAAGGCGATAATGTGATGCTGAGTGTAGGCACTGGCCTTTTAACAATCAGCGTTACCATGACAGCCATGGAAAGTGGTAAAATGGATCAACAGATAACGTTATTGAACCCTGAGTCTGCTGAAACAGTACGAGCATTAGTGACAGGTCCAGGTCAAGCCCGCGGCCTGTAAGGCTTGCGGGCCAAGCTGTAATTAAATACGAAATAATGCAACTTTTCCCTATAGAAAATTCTAATGCTGCCGATATACTGAGAAGACAGAGTAATTTGTAAGCATTTGCTTGAGGTAAAAGATATGACAGATCCAATTTCACAACTTGGCAGAGCTTCGGTTCAGTTAAACCCGAATGCAGACCAGGTAAAAAACAAGCAGACTGATGCCAGTGATGTAGAAAAAGTTGCAGCCAAGCCTCAGCAAGATGAAGTGATTCTTAGCGAAGCTGCGGAGCTTGCTCTGTCCGAAGCGGATTTTGATGCCGACAAAGTAGCGCGCATCAAGCAAGCAATCGAAGAAGGCAACTATCCACTGGATGCCAAACGCATTGCCGAGAGCTTTGTTTCACTCGAGAAAATGATTGGCGGAAAATAATATTAGCGCGGGTTATCGACTCACTTGCACTGTTTTATTATCCAAATAGACTGGCCCCATAAGTTGGCCGAAACAAAAGTATCCTAGCGCTATGGACAATTCAGAATCAGAATACTTTTCCCAAGTGCTGCACAAAGCACAGGCCTTAAGGGCTGTGCTTGAAAGTGAGTTCGAGGCACTCAAACAAAAAGACCTTAGCAACTTCGAAACATTACAAACCCAAAAACTCGAGATCCTCACCTTTCTGGGTGATCAGGATCTACTTGACCGGGTCAAAAGCTACAGTGAGGATCCACAGACCACCGCCAGTACTCTGGCCCTGTGGGATGAAGTTATGGCTCTGATCGCCGAATGCAAAGATTTACATCACCGCAATGAAGTGCTGATTACCCGCAAGCTAGAAACCATTCGCGGCGCCCTGCAGACGATTCAGTCTCCAGACCCCCAGAGCACAGTGGAAGTCTATGACCGACTGGGTAAGTTGCGCTCCAATCGCAGTCGCCAGTCCATGGGCGACGCCTAAACCTCCTATTCTTCGGGGTTAACCCCAGGCTCCATACCTTTTAGCCAGTACACCCAGGATAAAATTACCGCTACGGCCACATACAGATTTTCGGGAATTTCCTGGTTGAGCTCCAGCTGACTGAGCAATGCCACCAGCTGTGGATCCTCGGCAATATGCACCCCCTGTTTACGCGCTTCAGCAATAATAGCCTCGGCCAGCCCATCTTCACCTTTTGCGGTCAATAATGGTGTCGGATTTTTGCCATATTCCAACGCTACGGCTTTCTTGCTCGGCTTGTAACTCATGTGCGCACGTCCACCACATGACCAGGGCTGCTAAGAGCAGGGTCAAGACCTGGTCTGGTGGCGTTTAGTACAGTTATTTTATTGAGCTGCAAACCAAAACTTTGCAGTTCATATTCCAACTCAGAGGTGGCAGTACGGGCCAGCTGTGCCACGGCAGCACGCTCAGCCCACATAATCATCTCCAGACTGTCATCTGGCCTGAGGGTCGTCTTAAGCCACAGCTCACCTAACTCCTGAGACTCGGTGTGCAGATTGATAACCCAGTCTGCCTCACCCTGCTCACTGTCGTAGGGGCCCCGCTCAAACTGCACCTCAACCGGATTGGCATCGACAAATGGCAGGGTAAAGCTGTAGGACAGCTCCCGGTTTAGCTGTGCCTGCAAACTATCCAACTGGCGACTTTCAAGATTATCGATGGCAGCTTCAAGTTCCACTACCACCTGAGTCTGGGACTGCGCCATGGCAAAGCGCAAAAGACCTCGGAGCCATTGTTTTAAATCCGGCCCAGTATGACTTTGGCCGCTGAGGAAAAACTCACCAAATAATCCAGAATGCACCAGGGCATTTTTAATCATTTCCGGAGACAGCCGTCCCATGCTCTGCATAAGCTGGCTCAACTGCTGTGTCTGGTCACTGGCAGCAAGCTGTGTCAGCAACCCGCTGAGGGATGCCGGCTGCAATAATTGTGTGGTAACCATGGGCTGATCCGGGCGATAGATCAGACTTAACAGCCGGGCTGATGGAGCTATTGATGGGGAAGTTGGGGATGCCTGGGCACTGGCAATTGGTTTTAATGAGCGCCCATAGACTGAGCCTTCGACCCGGAAATCGATTCTGTCACCTGGCTTGAATCGCTTACTGCCCGGCCAATCAATCTCTCGGTTATTGAGAATTAACTTAAGCAGGTCGCCGCGGTTTTCAATGACACCTCGAATCACCTGATTATCTTTCAGGCCCAGATCTCTAGCCATCTGCTCAGAAACTCGAATCGCAACCAAGCCCTCCAAAAAAATCGGATTAGGTTTGGACACAAAATTTAGCTGCTCTGGACCCAGCAAATGGTCACCTTTCTCTTAACAGCACCCTAAGGATAATGCACCCAGGTTTTGCGCTCTTCACGGGCGCTTTTCGCCTTGTCCATTTTGTCGCTGGACTGAGTAAAAATCACCCTGTGAATATCGCCGCTGTCGGGCAATTTAATGCGCTTGCCCGCGTACATCCAGTTGGGGTTTCTGCGCTTAAATGCATGGGGGTTGGCCAGTACTACTGCCTGACGCAAAATATTTTTGCGCAGGGGCAGGCCCGGCAAAGCACTGGCAATAATGCCGTCGAGGGTCTCACCACGGCGAATCATATAATAACCATCCGATGACACCTCAGACTTGGCCTCCAGTGCCGGGCGCAGCAGGTCTATATCTTTAACCAGTCGTGCCAACGCCTTTTGCGACGCTGCAGTATTGGCAAAACCATTGTCTGCATTGGCGGTGCCAGCGGCAACAGTTGCCAATAAAGCAGTGGCAATAATAGAGATCAGTGCCACCAGACAAACCCTGCGAATTCTGTCCATACCACTGATAAGTTTATTGTTGAAACCTTGCATTGTTCTGTCCTCTGTTATCGCCATATCTAAAATCGCTGCATCTAAAACCTTATCTAAAGATGCACGGCAACCAGGTTGCGTAAATCTGATTGGGCCCGCTGTGGGCCTGCTAACTGTCTCAATGATGCACTGTGGGCGCTGACGGAAACCACCTGCGCCAGCGACAGATTGTCCAGTCCCGCAGGATTCACTGCACGATCCATAATATTGGCATCATCGGATAATAAAAACTGATCGCCCACTTTAATGCCAGCCACAAAGCCAGCATTCATGGCCATATGCTTATTATCACCACTGATTGGCGTCAATTGGTAGGCCTGAGCATAACAATCCATCTGCTCAGTGACCTGACTGATAAACTGATCTGTCACCGCCTGCACCTGGCGCTTGAATTTAACCGGCAATGGGTCCTTGCCGTAACCTCGCTCTACTCTGGGGTAGTCCAGGGGCAGCGTCTGGCTCCACAATGGCTGCTCTGTTGCGCGATCAACAAGCATCAACTCATAGGCCAGAGATTGGGCTGGCCAGGGCTCATACTTGTCTGCTGTGGGCAGCTTTTTGGCCACCCAGTTAAATGCTCCGCGGCTGGCCCTTGCACCGTGGTACAGGACTCGCTGTTTTCTGCTGGTCAGGTCATCGGCGGGATTGCGATCACGCAATACAATATCGAACCTGTAAGGTACATCGTCGGCGCTACTGCCCTGCACAAAAGCCTGATAGGCATTGGCATAATGAACCTCTGACTTTACCGACCAGTCTCTGGATCCAGCCAGGGATGCCAGTAGAGTCTGCTCAGAGAGCGCCAATAATTCATTGTAATAATGATCCCCCACAGGCCTGTTAGGGCTGACATTGGCGGGATCGAGCACCAGACGCACTGTGGCTTCCCGACGTATACCCGGACGGAATCCGGGGCAGCTCGCATCAGACAGTATGCTGGCATCAACTCTGGCTGTGGTTATTCCAGCTTCCTGCAGGTACGACAACACCCGAATGCCGCGCACCTTGGTATTGGTAGACATCACCGAGGCTTCATGCAGCGCGCCATTGCTATCGAGGTAGGCGGCACTGTCGAGCTTGACCTCTGTGCCCAGAGCCAGATCAATCAGCGCCTGCTTAACCGCTTCCAGTTTAACCGCGGCGCTCTCAGTCTTGACAGTAGCGCTCTCAACCTCAGCTGCCACCTGAGGTGGAACCGCTAGTAAGATCAGCGTCAGGCACAGCCGTGCCAATTGTGTGCTTTTGATCAGCATTTTGTTTTAGGCGCCCTCAGCCATCTGCTCTAAATAGAGCACACGCAGATCATCGACAATATCCCGGTTAAGTGTCAATGTGGTTTCGTAGGTATCGTCGCCAACCGGAGAGATGCTCTCCAACTGCGCGCCATAGATAACGCCCTGTACACGCGCCTTAAATGCATCACTCTCAACAATCATTTCGGCCACGGTGGTGTTGGCATCCAGATACTGACCATAGACCTGTTCCATCAATGATCTATAGGCATCCAGCTTCGACGCACGGATAGACAGCAGGCGCTGCTGAGCGGGATTATCATGGGGCTGAACGCTGATAACCGCGTAGCCGGTCGCCATAATATTTTCTTGCTTGTTAATCATGTTATCAACCATGGCATCCGGGTACTGATCAGGTGTTGTGGCGCAGCCGCTGGCCAACAGTGCTAACAGGCTAATAGAGATAAACCCTTTAAGCTTACTGAGCCCATTGCCCAGTTGCTGTGAAAAAATAGTTGTCATTGCGCTTCCTACCGTTTTTATCAGAGAGTTAATTCACTTATGTTCCTGTCTGTAATATCGGCACATATGACCCAGGCTTTAGGACCAATGCTGGTAAAAACCGCGGCCGCCCAAACCCAGTCCAGCAGCGAATTAAGCGCCAATCGGCATGTCTGGCACAGTTTTTGCTCAATAACCCTTAAAGGACGAAATTAAATGAGCCTCGTCAATACAGAATTTTGTAACCAACTGTTTTTAATAGGGTTTTTATTAGATGGCTATTGCAACACTGTCAAACCTACGACAGGACCTGTCGAAAATCGAACTGTCTGGACTGGGCATTCCCTTCCTGGTGCTGTTGATTATTTCGATGTTGGTACTGCCTCTACCGGCATTTTTACTGGATTTCCTGTTCACCTTTAACATTGTGATTGGTCTGATCATTATTATGATCGCCATCAATAGCTCCAAACCCTTGGACTTCAGTTCATTCCCAGCCATTTTGCTGATGGCCACCATGCTTAGGCTGGGCCTCAATGTTGCCTCAACCAGACTGGTGCTGGTCAAGGGCCATGAAGGCCCGGACGCGGCCGGTAAGGTTATTGAAGCCTTTGGTGAATTTGTGATCGGCGGCAATTATCTGGTTGGTTTTATTATCTTTGCCATCCTGATGATCATTAACTTTATTGTTGTAACCAAAGGTGCTGGCCGCGTGTCGGAGGTTATCGCACGTTTTACATTGGATGCCATGCCCGGCAAGCAAATGGCTATTGATGCCGACTTAAATGCCGGCGTAATCGATCAGGCTACGGCCAAAGCAAGGCGTGAGGAGATTTCCCAGGAATCGGACTTTTTTGGTTCCATGGATGGTGCATCCAAGTTTGTCCGCGGTGACGCCATTGCTGGCCTGCTAATTCTGTTAATCAATATTATCGGTGGTCTGACTATCGGGCTGTCACAACATGACTTAAGTTTCTCCGAAGCCGGCCGCATCTATGTGCTGCTGACCATTGGTGACGGCCTTGTGGCCCAGATCCCTTCATTGCTGCTGTCACTATCCACAGCAATTATTGTAACCCGGGTAACTACCTCTGAATCCATGACCGAGCAGGCAAAGTCTCAGCTTAATAATCCCATGGCTATGTTTGTTGCCGGTGGCATTCTTTTACTGCTGGGCCTGGTACCTGGCATGCCTCATATGGTCTTTCTCACCCTGGCACTGGCGGTGGTTGGTCTCGGGATAATGCTTTCCAAAGGTGCCAACAAGATTTCCGCGCAAAATGATGCCGACAGCCTGCGCGCGAGCGCTGCAGAAAAAGCCAACAAAGAAGAATTAAACTGGGACGATGTAGATCAGGTAGACCTAGTTGGCCTGGATATAGGCTACGGACTGATCCCTCTGGTAAACCCGGAAACCGGCGGTCAGTTGCTGCCTCGAGTTAAAGGGGTGCGCAAAAAGCTGTCAGCAGAGCTGGGCTTTTTGGTACAACCCATTCGCATCCGCGACAACCTCGATCTAGCCCCGGATAGCTATCATATTGTGATGAATGGCGTGGTGCGCGGCAAAGGCGAGATTAAGGTTGGCCGTGAAATGGCGATTAATCCCGGACATGTCCATGGCACGTTGGAAGGTATACCCACCAAGGAGCCCGCTTTTGGTTTGGACGCTATCTGGATTGAGCCTTCTCAGCGAGACTATGCACGTACATTGGGCTATACCGTGGTAGATGCCGCCACTGCTATTGCTACCCATCTCAACACGCTGTTGCGGGACAATGCAGCGGAACTGTTAAGCCATGACGAAACCCAGCAATTACTGGATAAGGTCGCCGGACGATCACCTAAGCTGGTCGAAGATTTGGTACCCGGCAAGTTACCTCTGGCCACTATAACCAAGGTATTACAGAACATCCTCGACGAATCGGTTTCTGTTCGAGATATGCGCACCATTATTGAGGTACTGTCCACAGAGAGTGGCCGCACTCAGGATGCGGATGAACTCACCGCCGCAGTGCGCCCCAGACTCGGCCGTATGATTGTACAGAGCCTGATTGATGTAGCAGACAGCCTGCCAGTTATCACGCTAGATCCATCTCTGGAACAGATGCTGCACAATGTGCTGCAACAGAGCAGCAGCAATCAGGGTCTGGTTATAGAACCCAAACTGGCAGAGAGCCTGTTCAAAGCCCTCGCCGAAAACACCCAGGAAGTTGAAAACCAGGGACATCCAGCTGTGCTGGTTGTGTCTCCCGGCATTCGCCCCTGGCTAGCAAAAATTATTAAACACCGTCTAAGTGACCTGACCGTCCTATCTTACAGCGAAATTCCTGATGATCAGGCGGTAAAAGTGGTCGCAACAGTCGCGGTCGATAACAGCAATTAATCTGAGGTAATAAGAAAATGGAACTACAGAGAGTTTTAGCCGCGGACAGCCGCAGTGCTATGGAGCAAGTTGTAGAACTCTATGGTAACGACGCGCTGGTAGTGTCGAACAAAAAGGCTAACAACCAGACTGAAATTATTGTCGCCATTGATTTAGCCTCCCAGGCAAGTGCGGCGCTGGACGAGCTTCAGGCACCGCGCCTGGAAGAGCCTCAGCCCCGGGTGGCGCTAGGCAATATGCCCAATTTTGACGATGTTATGGAGTCGCAGATATTTAAGAGTACAGCAGCTGATCAGGCCGACAGCCCTATGCCAATGGATTTTGCCGCTGACCTTATTGATAGCTTCACCGACGACACCAACCTCCTGTTCAAAGAGGAGCTGGATCGACAGGCTTTGCTTGAACAAAGTACCGTGAACAACCGTATCGCTGAGGATCGAGACAACCTTAAAGCCAGAGAGATTGTCGATCTGGTCAAACAGGAACTCGCCGCTATGCGCAACGAATTCAAGCTGGCACAGCAACTGGATGCCTGGAGTGGCACCCATTCTGTCGCCGATGAGATGCGCCCTTTGGTCGAAGCCTTTAATGAAACCGGCATGCCTATTGGGCTGCGCGCTCTAGTAACAGATATTATCAATCAGAATGTAGATATGGCTCAGGCCTTAACCGCAATTGCTGAAGCCTTGGGGTCCAGTGTTAACAGTATCAATCTGCTGGATAATATGCAGGGCATCCATGTGATTGCCGGTAGCTCCGGCTCAGGTAAAACCTTGATGGCCGGCAGATTAGCCAAGCAGGCGGCGCTCAATTATGGCGAGCACCAGGTTGCCATTATCAGCTTCAATGACGGTCGCTTTGGCGCCTGGAATCAATCACAACTGGTGGGTTCTCAGGCTGGAGTAGAGACTTTCCGTGCCAATAGTCCGGAGATGCTCGAGCAACTGCTGCAAGAGCTGGACTCGCGCAAATTGATTATCATAGATACCCCCGGGGAAGATGTAGAAGCCCACAGCAGCAGCCTCTTAACTTTGCTGCCAGATGCTCAGCCACATTTGGTGGTTGCAGCGGATGCCTCTGAAGCTTCTGTTAAACGCTATATTCGCCCTGAAGGCATTGAATGGTCATCGGTGATGTTGTCGCGCCTTGAAACTGGCGTCTATCCCTGGGCACTAATCAACACATTACTCAATCGGGACACGCCTGTCTCTGTAGCCGCAGCGGAACCAAGTATTATCGACCCGGCAACAACAATAACCGGACATGCTCTAGCGCAGCACGCGCTGGCCCATTTGCCGATCAGTTTTGTTTGACTACCAATAGGCGATCAACGAAAATGAGAACAACGTTAAAATCATCAAATACCGGTAGCCGCGCAAGGAAGCTCGTAGAAGTTTTGCCTGTTTTTGGTTTTCCATTGGGTTTAATCTCTGCGAACAACGGCTTGGCCTTTATGCCAGCCAACAGTGTCGAGTCGCGTGCATATAAAAATACGTTTGCCAGAAAAATGGTGACTAAAAGGTTAAAGAATGTCTAAAAGCACAACCACTCAAATAATAGGCATCGCCAGCGGTAAGGGCGGCGTCGGCAAAACCACTGTGTCAGTCAATCTCGCTGTGATGCTTGCCTCAATGGGCAAAAAAGTTATGGTATTTGATGCCGACCTCGGTCTGGCTAATGCACAGCTGGCAATGGGCTGTCGCACCCCCTATAACTTTAGCCATGTGCTGTCCGGCGAAAAAACCGTCAATGAGATTATTATTGAAGGACCTATGGGCGTAAAGCTGGTGCCGGGCGCCAGTGGCATACAGCATATGGCAAGCCTCAGTCAGGTAGAAACGGCCGGTATTATTCAGGCCTTCTCTGATATCGAAGAAGATCTGGACTACTTTATTGTCGATCTTGCGGCCGGGCTGTCAGACACGGTAATGACCTTTTTGCGCGCCTGTCAGCATCGCTTTATCGTATTGAAAAATGAACCATCTTCCATTGCCGATGCCTATGGCACTGTCAAGGTAATGATTCAGGATTATCAGCTTAACAATATAGGCCTGATCCCCAACGGTGTGTTTTCTCAGGATGAAGGTGAACGCCTATATGGCAGCATCAACTCGGTTATTCAAAACTTCCTGGGTAGCAGAGTCGATTACTTACATTCCATAACTCAGGATGAAATGGTATTGCGAGCGATTAAAGCCTCCCAACCATTAGTCAATTTCGCTCCGTCCAGCATTGCCAGTCGGGATTTCCGAGCTCTGAGTAAAGTAGTTACCAATCTGGATAAAAATGTTTCTATGAGCGGCGGGCTTCAGTTCTTTATCGAACGCCTGGCCATGCAACAATCAAAGACTGGATAAGTAGTTACGATGGCCGATCTGAAGGTTTATGAGGATATTCAGAACGCTGATACTAACAGCGACGCGCTGCTGGCCCATGTGGGACTGGTAAAGCGTGTCGCCCTGCATTTGAAAACCAGACTGCCCAACTTTATGGAATTGGACGAGCTGATTCAAGTCGGCATGATCGGCCTGTTTGAAGCTAACAACTCATTCGACGCCTCCAAAGGTGTCGACTTTGAAGTCTTTGCTAAAAATCGTATTCGCGGTGCTATTCTGGATCAGGTGCGCAAACTGTCCTATCTGCCCCGCTCCGCCATTGTTAATATTCGCGACCACAATGAAGCCACTGCTGCACTGACAGGAGAGCTTGGCCGAGAACCAACTCAATCGGAGCTGGCGGAGTTTATGGGTAAAGATATCGAGAGCTTCCAAAAAGAACGCACTCACGCCCACAGATTTCAGACCGTTTCGCTGGAGTCACAGCTGCCAGATACAGTTGATATGCCTGCCAGTGAGATCAATGAGCCGGAAGCCCAGATTGCCGAAGAGCAGTTTATGGCCTCGCTGGTTGATTCTATTGAGACATTGCCAGAGCGCGAACGCACAGTGATCTCTCTCTATTACGTCGAGGAGATGAATCTGAAAGAAATTGGTGCTGTCCTTGATGTCAGCGAATCCAGAGTGAGTCAGATTCTTTCCAGTAGCGTGCAAAAGTTGCGGCGCCATCTCGATGTGGATGAAGGTTAGACAATGGTTTTATCAATCTTTAAAAACAAGGCAGCCAAAGCTGCGATGACCGCAGCCAAAAGCGATTATGTAAAAGCAGCGGAGTTGAACGATGACTCCCGTACCACCAGAGCCTATAAAGTTCGCATTGGTATTCGCTGTCGCTCCCATATTGATAAAGTTTTTATCGAGGCGGCAAAAAAGACCGTGGCATATCAAGACCAATGTAATGTTGCAGCCACTCAGGGCAAAGAGCGCCCGCCGCCACCCAAACCCAGCCCGTTCCAGACGGCCAAAACACTGAATGGTATTATATATACTTACATACCAGCAGAATTTGCCGATGAAATTTTTTCTCTGGGCTGTATGTACCAAACCATGCAAATTGACATAAATAAAGCTATTACCATGGTGCAACAGGTGGCTGATAAAGTGGCTTTAGACTTAGGTCTGGACCAACCGATTACAGCACTACAATTTCTAAGAAGCGAAACTGAGCAGGATAGCGAAACAGAATCAGAGGACGACGACACACCCAATATAGAGCAAGATAATGACGTTAGTTAAAACGGGAGAAAAACAATGATTACAGCATTACTTCTGGCTGTTTTTCTCGGCACAGCAGCTGCTGTGATATTAATTATCTATCTGATTGATCGCGTCAATCGCCTGGAAAAAATCGCCTCTGCCCGGGACGATAGAGCAGATAACAAGAGCAGCGACAACGATGCGGATAGCAGTTTTCTGGGGCTGAACAGCAAACCACTTTGGGATGCCATGTGTGGCAAGGCGCCGGAAGGCTTTAACAGCAATGATCTGGTTGCCCTGAAGCCACGCTACGAGATTGTGTTGAAAAAACATATTGAGAGTATTTTCGCCATGGGTGTTGCCGATGGACAGGCCGGCACTAACAAGAAGCCTAAGCCAACCACAGTAATCAGCACATTGCGAGGCTCTATTGAATCCTGGCTGCCACCTCAGCATGTATCTACTATCTACAATGTGGCTTTTGAGTCTGTCAATGCAAGTACGGAAGATATGCCAAGACTGGCAAATTCTTTAGATGAAAGTGGGGTTCTGCTTTATTCCCGCACCGACTTAACCCTTAAGCAGCCATTATCCTCAGTCTTGTTGCCCAGAGCAGAAGAGGAAGAAGAAGAGTCAGAACAGCTGTCTTTGGAGGACAACGCTGGTACTGGTACCAGCGCTGAAGACGAAGAACTACTGTTATAGGCTGCCGGGCCAGGCATCTAACAAGATGCTAGCGAGCACTGACATAGGGATAGACAACAATAGAGTCATCTATCTCTTCTTCCAGCTCCTCTTCTACCGGAAGTCTTGACTCCTCAAGCTCAACCTGACGGCGCAGCAAATCAAGGTATTTGTCTCGCTCCAATGTAATCAGAGCTTCAACATCGGCATTAAGCTTTGACACATTATCCACCTGACCTTCGAATGACTTTAACTGGGAACCAAGAGCCACAACGGAGCTGGCCACCTTGTCTAACTGGGCACCCTGACTGGACAGCGTCGATTTTAAGCTTTTCACCTGAACCGCAAGCTTATTAGTCTCTACACCAACACTTTTGGCGGCCGCATCTGGTACCTGAACATTCAGATTCTTGGTGGCAGCCTCTGCATTGGTAACAGCCTGTACTAATAGCTTTTGATTGCTGGCAAATTGGGCCTGCTTGATCGCCAGCTGATTAATGGAATAGTTCATTTTTTCGAAGTTAGTCAGGCCTGCATTCATCTGCACGACCCGCTTGCTGATCGCAACCATCATGCCATCAACCTGAGCCACTCGATCGGACAGCTGGAATGACATAAACACAAATAGACCTATGGCAACCAGTAGCGCCGAAACCGAGCCCAGCAGAACACGCCCGGACAAAGTCGCGCTCTTGGCGCTGGCATCAACCAGCTCATTGACCCGCTTTTGCAAATGATCAAGACCATTTTCTAAAGCAGAGGATGCGCGGCGGCTGACGTCTGCAGCACTGTTAGTGGCATCGGCGGTATCCAGCACCCCTGGCACCAGCACTTCAAGGCGTCCAGAAATATCCTTGGCGTTTTTTAACAAATGGGCAAAACGCTCTTGGTCCGCTGCAGAGATATCTTCATCTTCTACGCTCTCTTGAATCTGCTCTGGTTCAGACGTTTCCTCAGAAACTACGTCCTCTGACCCATCAAGCCCTGCCTCGTCAATCTGGGCCTCGTCACCATTGTTCTGTTCGTCTTCAGGATTACTCATAGCTCTTCCGGGTTATCCGCCGCAGTTTCCTGGGGCGAAGAAATTAAATTTAGTTGTTGAGAAATATCGGCAGTCGTGCTCCTTACTTTAGCGATACGCTGCTCAAGTAATTCATCGAATAGCCGGCTTTCATTTTTAGCGGAGCCTGCGTCACTATCGCTGATCAGCCCCAGGTCGGACAGGGCTGCGGTCAATTCGGGGTTTTCATCGTCAGAAAATATATCAGGAAGCTCTGGGACAGCAGATTCTAGTTCGGTCTGATTAGAAGCAGGGGCGCTTTCTTCGCCTATGCTTTTTTCGCCCGCTTCTACCTTAACGCTAGTGTTGGGGCCTTCGGTTTTAAATAATTCATCATCTGGACCGATCATATTGCACCCTCTTGCCAGAGCCGGTTAGTTACTGTCCAGAGCAGCCCCTAATTGCGACGCTCCTCTAATCCAATAATCGGCAGGTCGGCCCGAGCCTTTAGCAAATTTCTCTGCTCGCTCACGCGATGCAAAGGGCCCAGAGATAACAGCATAGGCTACAGAAGTTGATGTCTTGATCGGCACCACTATGGCCGAGCCCAATCCAGAATAACGCTGCTTATAAAGATCCGCCTGTGATTCATCAGAAAGAACAATATGCTGAACAAAGAAGTCGGTATCACGGGCCTTCTGCACCGCCGCAATAGCTCGCTGCTGGGCGCTTAAGACTTTTGGCTCAACCACAGGAGCCGCTGGGGCAGCCTGCTCTACCACTGGTTGCGCCGCGACAGCCTCTGCCTGCTGCTGTTCTTGTCTTAGAGCTTCTACCAGGGCTGCCGCCTGATCAGCTTGGCTTTCCTTTTGCGGCTCTGGTTTTTCAGGCTGTAGTTCTCCAGGTACCGGCATGTCAGGCTGCTTAACAGAAGATTGATTCATATTGTTCTGGCTGGTTACTGGCCCGAGAGCAACTGTGTCCCCATTATCTGAATCAAGCTGTGATACCAGTGCCCAGGTAATTCCCAGGCTCAGTAAAAAAGCCATAACCAACGACCAATTCTTGCCCAAACCTTTGCGGGATTGGTCATCATCATCTTTCTGGGCACCAATATCATCATCCAGGAATTCAACTGGCTGCAGTGGAAATGGATTGGCTTCAGAATAGTCTTCACCCAGATAGTCGTTCTCGTCCGTGCCCGGCAACGGCGGCATAAATTCGTCTGGATCTTCCTTGGCATAGCCGCCGCGAATCGCTGCGCCCAGTCCGGTATGCATCAGTAGTGTTTCTGTCTCCCGCTCAAAACCATGTTCCACTGCCGCTTTCATTAACTGGCTGGCTTCATCCAGAGTCGGTGTATCTACCACCCAGCGATATAATTTGCGACCAAATAAGGTCAGTGGTTTTTCGTAATTTGGCCAGCCGGTTTTATCCAGAAACAGCACCAAACGCACATTGACCCCGGGGAAATCAGACAGTAGTCGAACCAACAGTGCCCACTGCTCTTCATTGACCGACTTGGCATCATTGACTACCAGCAATTTAACCGGTGATGCAGGGTCTGCCGGCTGTCTGGCCTGCTCCATGGTCATGGTTGCCAGCATTTCATTAAAGCGTTTTAGCAGGCTGTCTGTATTGGTCGGCAGGAAAACTTCCACCTGAAAGATATTCAGATCCCGCAGGCGAGCCACCAGCATGCGGCAGTAATGATCGAGCACAGTTTCATTGGTGCCTATTACCGCCAGACCAAGGTCATCGTCAATCATGGCATTTAAGGCCAACTGGAAACGCTGCTTGTCTTTGGAGCGATAAAAAATATCACCGCCATCAAACCAGTCCTGAAACTCAAAGGTTGGCTCTTGTTGGTTGTCTCTCATGCTCCCTACCCCCTTATCAATAACCTGCTAATTAGTAATCTGCTAATCAGCCAAGGTACCATCTGTATTGTATCTCATGCCCGCGGGCACTTCGGGCTGCGGCTTCTCTGCCGCCCCTCCACCTCTGCCGACAGAATTGAGGCTAAACACATAGGCAATTACCTGGGCCACGGCATAGTATAAAGACTCGGGCACGCTTTGGTTAATATCTGTCGTAAAATAAAGCGCCCTGGCCAATGTGGGTGATTGAAATAATGGTACACCAGTCTCTGCAGCTTTTTCGCGGATACCCTGAGCAATAAAGTCAACGCCTTTGGCTACCAGAACCGGTGCGCCGTCACTGGATGGATCATAACTCAGCGCCACCGCAAAATGCTCCGGGTTAACAATAATAACATCCGCATCGGCCACGGCTTCCATCATTTGGCCCATGGCCATTTCCCGCTGCTTGCGTCTGATCTGCGCCTTTACCTCGGGCCGTCCTTCAGTATCTTTAAACTCGTCTTTGACCTCTTGCTTGGTCATCTTCATCTTTTTGTTAAATTCATAAATCTGGTAGGGCACATCGATAGCAGCGGCAATAATCAATGTCAGAGTCACAAGCACAGTACCCCCGGCAATAATTTTCCCCGCTTCAGCCATAGCCGGACCCACGTCCATAAAGCCCAGCGCGATAAAGCGGTCAAAGCTCTGGCTTACCACCAGAAATAATACGCCTCCCACCAGGGTAAATTTGGTTAGTGCTTTGGTCAGATCTACTATTGCCTTCATGCCAAACATTCTTTTAAACCCCGCCAAGGGATTTATCTTGCTGGCCTTGGGGGCAAGGGCCTTCAGGGAGAATATAAAGCCGCCCAGTGCGCCGGCAGCCCCCAGCGCAATGACCACAGCAAGGGCAAAAATAGGCACCATTACTAGCAGGCTATCCAAGGCCTGGATACCAAAAGTCACGGGCAAGAGATTATCGGAGAACACCGCTTTGCGATCAAACACAAAGCCGGAGACAAAAACCTCACTGAGTTTGGTCAACAGGAAACCGCCAAAGAGATACATAAAGCAGGCAATGCCAATCATCATCGCCGCCACGCCTAACTCCTGGGATCGCGCTACCTGCCCGTCCTCCTGAGCCTTTTCCAGCCGTTTGGCGGTAGGTTCTTCGCTGCGTTCTTCGCTGGTATCCTGATCAGACATTAACTTAGCCCCAGTGCCTGACTCAACGTCTCAAACCCTTGACGCCAGAGCCACTGAATTCGAAAGCCTATGCTATTCATAGACATAGCCAGAAGAATAATACCGGCCAGAATCATGGCCGGAAAGCCAACCGCAAAAATATTCAGCGCCGGTGCCGCTCTGGTAATCACACCCAGACCCAGGTTAATAAACAGCAGCGATACCAGAATCGGCATAGCCAGAAGGACAGCACCAAGAAACATCATGCTGCTCCATTGCACCACCAGTTTCAGCAGCTCCTCACCGCCAATCATTTCACCTATAGGCAGCAACTTAAAACTTTCCAGCAGCATGGTAATCACCAGCACATGGCCGCCAAGGCCGAGAAAAAGCAGAGTCGAGCAGATAATAAGAAACTGGGAAATCACTGGTACATTACCCATATTGGGATCGACCATATTGGCCATGCCCAGACCCATTGATGCAGAGATTGCTTGACCGCCAACTACCAGAGCAGCATTCACTATCTGCAGGATCAGGCCCATCATCACGCCGATAAATACCTGATTAAAAACTTCTTTGATACCAACCGCAGAAAAGGGATCCAGCTCGGGCCAGCTGGTTAGTGGATAAACCATCCATGTCAGTACTACGGCTAACAGAACGCGAATGCGCACAGTGACAGAGCGAATCGAAAAAAGCGGTGCACTGAGCAGGAATGCCGATATGCGTATCATCGGCCAGAGCAGCATATAAAACCGCTCTACAACTTCAGCGACCAGCAGGTCCATTAAATAAACAGCGTGGGAATGCGCTCAAAGATGCGCTGGAAAAAGTCCACCATTACAGCAATTTGCCAGCCACCAAAAATGACCAGAGCCAAGACCATGATCGCCAGCTTGGGGATAAAACTAAGGGTCATTTCCTGAATAGAGGTCGCGGCCTGCAAAATACCGACCAACAGACCAATAGCCAGAGCCACACCCAGCAATGGCGCTGCCACCTTGACTGCGATCCACAGCGACTCGCGCCCCAAATCAATTACCTGTGCTGCATCCATAATATTCTCCTAGGCGGTCACAAAACTTGCTGCCAGCGACCCCATTATCAGGGTCCAGCCATCGACCAGAACAAATAGCATTAATTTAAATGGCATGGATATCATCATCGGTGACAACATCATCATACCCATAGACATCAGAACACTGGCGACCACTAAATCAATCACCACAAATGGGATATAAATCAAGAAACCAATGGCAAAGGCGCTTTTTAGTTCAGAGGTGATAAAGGCGGGAACCAATGTGGAAAATGGCACATCTGCCGGTGTCTCGATCTCATCATTGCCCGCTATCTCGGCAAACATCGCAATGTCTGTTTCCCGGGTTTGGTTGAGCATAAAGTTTCTCATCGGAGTCTCAGCTGCTACCAGAGCAGCATCAAAGCTAATTTTTTCCTCGAAATAAGGGGTGATGGCATCGTCATAAACACTGCTCAGAACCGGCGCCATAATAAATAATGTAAGAAAAAGGGCTAAACCTAAAAGCACCTGATTAGGAGGAGTCTGTGCTGTACCCAGTGCCTGACGCAGCAGGGACAGAACAATAATAATACGTACGAAGGAGGTCATCATCAGAAGCAGACTGGGCAACAATGTCAGCAACGTCATTAACGCAATAAGCTGCAATGTCAGACTATATTCAGTGCCCCCGGCGTCGTTTTCAACCATATTGACGATGGGCAGTCCGGCCTCTGCAAATGCCGGTGTATTAAACGCGAAGATCAGAAAGCCCAGCATCAACGTCTTGATAGCAGGAAACATTTTACTGATACAAAATCGAGCCAAAACTTAGTCCTTTTGTCTCTTCACCGTTTGTTTGAATAATTGTTTAAAGCTGTTTAATTTTTTTTCTTCTGCGGGTGCGCTTTGCAGCTGAGCTTCAATCTCTGACTGTTCATCAGGTTGCCAGCCGCCCAACCTCGACATACCCTGAGGTGTTAAACCTATCAGAATTTGTTCGCCATTGACACTGACCAGCAAGAGTTTCTGCCTGGCTCCCAGATTTTTTACCTCCAGGATGCGCATGCGGCCACTACCACTAATGCCGGGGTTAATTTTCTTTAGTGCGAATAACGTGGCGACCAGCAATCCTATTACCAGTACAAATGAAGCTATCATTGACAGCCACTCAGCCCAACCGTATTCAGCAACCATGTTTACCCCGGTTTAAAGGTTTTTAACGCGATCCGCTGTAGGTACAACACTGGTCAGTCGAACACCATAGCGCTCATTGACCAAAACAACTTCACCCTGTGCCACAAGGGTATTATTCACTAAAAGATCCAGCGGTTCACCTGCCAGACGATCAAGCTCAACAACACTACCCTGAGTAAGACGCATTAAATCACGAATTTTCAATGATGCGCGACCTACTTCAACAGAAATTGTTACCGGAATATTCTGCAGAACATCGGAATTAATTTTGTTTTTTATCGCATCTTCTGCCGACACTTCTGGCTGGTCCGCAACTGCTTCAGTTTCTGTATCTGCCATACTTTGTTACTCGCTATTTTAATATCATTTACTTATTTATTCGGCGCTAGAGATTTAACTATTTGCGCTGCCATATTAGACCCATTACTGCCGATATCGGCATCAAAAACCGGTATATCATTGATATGTATACGGGCATAGTCTGCTTTGTTGAGATAAATAATGTCGTCTTCACGCATTTCTTCAAACTGTTTGATGGTGGTCTCAATATCAGACAGCGTCACCTTGATCTCAAGTTCCGCATCGAGGGCCGCTGACTGCAATTCGGTACTCCAGACTTTATCTGAAGCATCATTGCCATCACCGGTCTGTACTCGACCGCGCAGCAGATCACGAATAGGCTTAAGAGAACTGTAGGGATAGACTATATCGATATTACCTGAGGCCTCACTGCCCAGTTCTGAGGCAAATCGGCTAACCACAACCAGATCATTCTCATCTGCTATCTGAGCGAACTGAGGGTTGATCTCCGACCCAATATGCTCACATTGAAGTGCCATAATCGGTGCCCAGGCTTCCTGCAGAGAACCAAACAAGACATCCATCATAATTTTGATAATGCTGGATTCAGTGGGTGTGAACAGTCGCCCTGGGGGCAAGCTGTCAATACCACGACCAAATCCACCAAAGAAATTGTCCAGCGACGCAAAGATTACCGACGGCTCTATCACCACCATGGAATAGCCACGCAGGGGATTTAAGCGAATTGTATTCACTGCCAATGGCGGCGCCAGATCTTTGAGATAATCGCCAAACTTCATGATTTCAACATTGGCCATATTCACTTTTGGCGTGGTGCGCAATACCTCCAAAAGCCCCAGGCGAAACTGCCGCACAAAGCGCTCGTTGATCATATCGACGGCACCAACATTCACTCCCAGCGAAGAATCTTCATTGGTCAGATCATGTTTTACTGCGCGAGCACCTGTATTGAGCCCTGTATCAGATTCAATGGAACCATCCTCAAGGCCTGCTGCTAGTGCATCTAGCTCTTCCGGCGATAATAAATTGGTTGTCTCAGCCATCTGGCCCTCACAAATGTCGGTAGTTAAATCTGCCTGATCAGCAAATTACTGAACCACAAACTCAGTTAAATAAACGTCTTCGATACCACCAAAGTCTTCTAGCTCTTCGAGCTTGGCATTCATTACCAATTTAAGCTCGTCAGCCAGGTTCAATCTGAATTCTGGGTCTGCAATATCAGACTCTGTCTGTTGTGACATAACGATTAACATCACATTGCGCAGTGGGAACGCATGCTTTTCAACATTTTCCACAACCCGCTCATCGTAATGAGTCATGATGGCAACAGAGGCCTGCATCACTTTTCTTGAATTGGCGATATTAGTAGTGAGTTCTTTCTCCAGCTGATAATAAGACTGCTGGAATTTTGACAACTCAGGGCTGTCCAGCTGTACCTTGCTGGGTCCCGCTGCTGCCTCCGCCTCTGCTGCGGCTTCAGCTTCTGCCGCGGCTTCAAGAGCTGCAACTGCTGCCTCAGCATCATCGTTTTTATCTGCATCAAAGAAGCCACTGGCAAACAGAGTTGCCCCTATAGTGATGGCGACAATAAACAAAACACCAAAGACGATAAGAATAATCTTAAGAATAGGGCTCTTTGCCTTCTCTTCGTCTTCTAAAATTTCTTCACTCATGGTCTATTCCTCTAATTCCAACTTTCTTATGTTGTGTATAACCTTCTATACAAGCACATCCAATCCATCTGCGGATGGTTGCCCGTCAATTTCAGCAGGCTCAGGCTCAGTAGCAGCTGCGGTTTCAGCGACGTCCTCAGGCTGTTGCCGGGCTGTCGAATTTCCGTCAGATTTGCCCTGATTTGCCAGTTCTAATTCTATATAAGCAGTTTCCATGCCATGTTCTTCAAGCGCACTGCGCAATCTCGGCATACTCTCTGCTAACAGCTCTCTGGTAGCACTATTGGCGGCATGAAAATTGGCTTCAATCTCGCCATTTTTCATTTCCAATTGTATCTCAATTCTACCCAGAGATTTAGGATGAAGATCCATTTCAACCCGCCATGCACCTCTGGTTATCTGTGCCGTTAAACGCTGCCCGAGAGCCTCTGTTAAGCGCCGGGACAGCTCCATTTTTTCATCCTGCTTGCGCAGTGCCTGTTGTATCGCATCCTCTGGCAAGCTCTCTGGCAGTGGCTTGTTCAGCATCTCCGCGGAGCTGTGCTGACTGGCCAAAAATGCCGACTCACCAAAACTAACCGGTGCTGCTGAAACCGAAGGTACTGCCAGGTTGATGGCTTCCAGTTTTACAGCTGGAGCAGACTGGGCCAACTTATTCAGGCCCAGCAGATTGTCGGTTTGGCTTTTTGTCTCTTGAGCCTTAAATAGCAGCTTGCCAGCAATTTCTGGCATCGACCCAGTGATTGTCACGTCAGCTTTAGTCATTTCAGCCTTAATGACTGGCTGACTGTGGCTCTGAGTCATTACCTGCCTTTTCAAATTTTCAACGCCGGCCTGCTTTAATACTTCGGCTAGCTGTTTTGCACTCTGTGCAATAGCTGCGTCAGTAGTCGCTCCCTGAGGTTGCAACTTTGCTGAAGCTAATTTTTCTGTATCCGCCAGCACCGGTTTTAAACCCTGGCTGGCCATCCGTTTCTGCTGTGCCAGCAGATCCAAAGGCTGCTGAACTGTGCCCGAAGCCTGGGAGTTATTGGCTGCGCCATTGCTGGCGATCCAGGCAACCAGCATATCGCTACCCGCTGCCTGATAGGTTTTTCCCTCCATTACAGGAACCGGTATCTGCGAATCCACCACAGGCATCTGTCCTTCCAGGAGCAAACTGTTATCCGGCAATGCTTTGTTACTCGGCTGTATCACCTCATTTGCAACTGCGCCTTTGCCAGTTGTAACGGTTTTTCCATCCGTACCAACTGAGTCACCTAGTAGTAAATTCAGCGCTGTAGGGTCTATGCCCTGAGACTTGGCAAAAGCAGAAATACCCTCCGCCGATGGCGCCTCTCCAGCCACTATTAACTGCAAACCACCTTTTAATTGATGACTGTGCAGCCCCATTAGCGCCTGATCCTGTATTTCAGTCTCTAACCCGTCGCCACTTTGCGGCAATTGCTTGCCACTTTGTGCCGCCTGGCGGTCTGCCATTTTATTGGCAAACAACAGAGCAAAATCGCTGCTCTGATCTTCGTTCTCTGTAACAGACGGCTCTGTAGCCTTTGTTTCTGCTGAGTTACCTGTTGTTGGAGCCGAACTTAATATTAAGTTGCTAATATCCGCCATTGCGTTTTTCCCAGTAAATAAGCC
Source organism: uncultured Cellvibrionales bacterium (assembly GCA_963969005.1). Lineage (GTDB taxonomy): Bacteria > Pseudomonadota > Gammaproteobacteria > Pseudomonadales > Porticoccaceae > HTCC2207. The sequence goes on from CAXAJC010000008.1 coordinate 26,268, forward strand.
TTATTACTGGTGATACTGCAAGACATGTGCCAAACCAGATTTAACTCCGGCCAAACTGATCTCGTAAATTGTATTGAATAATGCTCTGAGCCTCGCTTGCACGGGTTTCCTTTAACTCCGAGGCTCGCGCCTGTTTCTGTCCGGCACGCTCGGCTAGTTTCTCCAACTTGAGCCGTTCGCGATCCGCTGCCATCAATACCTTGCGCGCATCGGTGCAATCCAGTTCAAGGGCTGATATCTCAGTTTTGGCGCGGTTTTTAATCTCCTGAAGCTGACCAATAAACTGTCGGTAGTTGCCGGCTTCTGCGGTACTGTGGGCCCGCTGCTGCACTGCATGGAGCTGGGCTGCATATTCCACCAGCAATTGCTCAAGCTTTTCATCCCGAGCCAGAGCCTGCTCTTTGCGCTGGTGTATTTCTGTCAGCACCAACTGGGCCTGACGAACTTCTTTTTCTGCCTTTACCGCCAACACTTGCCATACAGGTTTTTTTTGCTCTGTCATATTCATGGTTTAATCACCTGCCTGACCGGTAAGTTGCTGGAGCATTTTCTGGCTGTCGTCAATACTGACTGAAGCCTCACTGCCCTGCTGCAACAGCGCCTCCATGCCCGGGCGCAATCTAATTGCTTCATCTAAGTCTGCGTTGGTGCCTGCCTCGTAGGCGCCTACCTGAATCAAATCCTGATTTTGCTGATAGAGGGTCCAAAGCCGGCGGAACCGATTGGCTGCCTTAAGCAGTGCCGGGGATACCAGATTGTTCATTACTCTGGATATTGAACCGGCTAAATCTATCGCTGGATAATGGGCAGCGTCGGCAAGTTGTCTGGATAACATTACCTGGCCATCTAAGGAGGCTCGGGCTATATCAACAATGGGGTCTGAGCGATCATCACCCTCTGCCAGTACCGTGTACACTGCTGTGATAGAACCATAACCATTGCGCCCTACTCCCGCTCGCTCGATTAATCTAGGCAGCAAAGCAAAAACCGAGGGCGGATAGCCTTTAGCCGTGGGTGGTTCACCAATCGCCAGCCCTATCTCGCGCTGGGCGTGGGCCACACGCGTCAAGCTGTCGCAGAGCATCATTACATTTTGCCCGCGATCTCTAAAATATTCGGCAACCAAATGGGTCAGGTTGGTAGCTTTTAAGCGCAATACCGGTGAGACATTGGCTGGTGCCGCGACTACCACAGATTTTGCCAGACCCTCTTCACCGAGAGTCTGCTGAATAAATTCCTGTACTTCACGGCCACGCTCACCAATCAACCCAATCACTACTACATCGGCTTCGGTATTGCGTGTAAGCATGCCAAGCAACACGGATTTACCCACACCGGATCCGGCAACCAGCCCAATACGCTGGCCGCGGCCTATGGTGAGGCATGTGTTTAAGGCTTTAATACCCGTATCCAGAGTCTGGCTGATAGGGCCGCGCTCCATAGGATTGACGCTGAGTCCTTCGAGTCCAAGCTGTTCGCTATAGGCAATTGGCCCTTTGCCATCAATCGGCTGACCCAGCCCATCCACAACTCGGCCTAGCATAGCTCTGCCCAATGAGGCTTTGGAATGGTTGGAACGCACCCAGACTCGGGCGCCGGGACCTACACCGCCGGGCTCGGAAAAAGGCATAAGATAAAGCAGGTCATCCTGAAAACCGACCACTTCTGCATCGATAAAGGTGCCAAGATCGAGGTTTTCAACCTGGCAATGTGCCCCCAGGGGCGCAATAATGCCTTTGGCTTCCAGAGTAAGGCCAACCACGCGCACAAGCTTGCCGCTGGTGGACACCTCTGGGGCGCGCACCTCGGCGACTAGCTGATCGACTTCTGTGGCAAAATCAAACATCGGCTTCAGACTCCGGGTTGTCGGGGTCAGCATCTGGGTTTTCTGGTTGTTCGCTGGAATC
>CAXAJC010000009.1:0-25844 GCA_963969005.1 uncultured Cellvibrionales bacterium
CACTAATACCATGCTCAGCTCGCTCCTCAACCGTATACACAGAATGGGTCATACTCGCCGGGTGTTGAATCAAGGTCTCCGCATCCCCCAAACTTACCGCCAGCTTGGCCAGCTTAAGTTTATTTAGCATGCGCACCCCAGCCTCGTAACCTCCCTTTAGCTCCAAAGCAATCATGCCACCAAAATCATCCATTTGCTTGGCAGCAAGATTGTGCCAGGGGTCATTTTTGAGACCGGGATAAAACACCTGATCTACCGCCGGATGCTGCGCCAACATCTCGGCAATGGCTTGCGCATTTTGGCAGTGGCGCTCCATGCGCAGCTGGAGTGTTTTAATACCTCGCAGAACCAAAAATACCGTCATCGGCGCGATCACCGCGCCCGTCATATCCTTTAAACCAAACAACCGAATTTGCTGAATGGTCTCGGCATCACCCACCACTGCCCCAGCAACCAAATCACCATGGCCGCCCAGATATTTTGTGGCAGAGTGCACCACTAGATCAGCACCCAGAGTTAAGGGTCGCTGCAGTGCTGGTGTGCAATAGGTATTGTCTACCATCACTTTTATATCTTGGTTATAGGCCTTGACCAGCGCACTGATTGCCGCAATATCTATGACCCGCATATTGGGATTTACCGGCGTTTCAAAATACACCACTTTGGTTTTAACACTGAGTTTGGCCTGAACTTCAGCATGATCGGTGAAATCGGCGTAACAGATATCCACCCCAAACTTTTTTAGCCCGTGCTCCAAAAATGAGAAGGTACAACCATAGAGAGTTTTATCCACCAGAATCTGATCCCCGGGCCCAACAAGGGTCCATAGAGCTGCGGTGATCGCACCCATACCAGAGGCCGTTGCCAAAGCCGCCTCACCCTCTTCCAGGTCCGCCAGGCGCGTCTCCAGAATCTCTTGTGTAGGGTTTGAGATACGGCTATAAAAATGCCCCTGCTCCTCACCCGAAAAACGTCCGGCGCCCTGAGCCACATTGTCAAAGGCAAAGGTTGAGGTCATGTAGATTGGCGGATTGAGCGAACCCTCGTGATCTGCGCTGTTATAGCCAGCATGCACTGAACGGGTGGCAAAAGAGAGTTTATTGTTATTGTTGCTGGACATGGTATGGCTCATCAAAAAGGTCAGTAATAGAACCAAGAGTAACCCTTTTAATTGGGTTAAATCTTCTTTTTTAAATTGCTGAAATATGAATAAATAGCTATATTCACCACAATAATTATTATTTGAGGTGAATAATGCCAACTCCAAAGCTTGACCGCATGGACCGACGAATACTTGAAGAGATTCAGGCCGATGGCAGTATTAGCAACCTGGAACTTGCCGAGCGAGTAGGCCTCTCGCCCTCTCCCTGTGCCCGCCGGGTTAAGTTGCTTCAAGACGGCGGCATTATCAGTCGACAAATTACGCTGCTGGATCAAAAGAAACTAGGCTTGCCGATCAGTATCTATATTTCCGTCAGTCTGGATCACCAGAGCCCGGACCGGCTGGAGAATTTTGATCGCAATATCAGCAGTTGGCCGGAGGTGGTGGAGTGCTCATTGATTACCGGCAGCGACACCGATTATCTGCTGAAAGTGGTGATGCCAGATATGGACTATTACCAGAGGTTCTTGCTGGATAAGTTAAATCAGATCGAGGGGGTTAGTAGTATTAGAACCAGCTTTGTATTGAGGCAGGTGGTGCAGAGAACGGAGATGCCGCTGAATCATATTTAGGGATCCGTCGCTGCCAAGCAGCTCTGGATTGTCACTTTTTACGATTCGGATCATTGCGCTTGCTGTATTTCACAACTTTCTTGCGCTTGGCTACAGGCTTATCCTTTGCCGTTATCGCCTTGGATTTATAAGGGTTATCGCCGGTTCGATACTCTACCTTGACTGGCGTACCATGCAGGCCCAGCTCACGGCGGAAAATCTTCTCCAGATATCTGGTGTACTGGGCAGGAACAGAATCCGTCTGATTACCGTGAATAATAATTACCGGCGGGTTGCGTCCACCAGCATGGGCGTAGCGAAGTTTAATGCGGCGGCCGTGAACCATGGGCGGCTGATGCTCCTCCACCGCTCCCTCCAGCACTTTGGTGAGTCTGGTGGTACTTAGAGCATCCGTTGCGGCTCGGTAAGCAGCCTGAATGGAATCATAGAGATTGCCCACTCCCGTCCCGTGCAGAGCCGAGATAAAGTGCACATCGGCAAACTCGGCAAAGCGCAGGCGACGTTTTATATCAGCTTTAATCTTCTCGCGCTTTTCCGGATCCAGACCATCCCATTTATTGATACCTACAACCAGACCCCGCCCCGCATCAATGACTGAGCCCATCAGATGCAAATCCTGCTCCACCAAACCCTCTTGGGCATCCACCAGCAATATGACCACATTGGCGTCATCAATGGCTTGCAATGTTTTAACAATGGAGAACTTTTCAATCGCCAGTTTGATATTTTTGCGCTTGCGAACACCTGCTGTGTCAATCAGTGTGTATTCCTGACCATGGCGCTCGTAATCTATATAGACACTGTCTCTGGTGGTGCCAGCTTCATCGTAGACGACCACACGATCTTCGCCCAGCAGGCGATTAACCAGTGTCGACTTACCCACATTGGGGCGGCCTACCACACCGATTTTAATACTGTTTAAGCCGCTGTTATCCGGCTCTACATATTCCGGAAATGGCTCCAGTAACTCTTCCATCATAGACCGCACACCACGACCATGGGTCGCCGTGGTGGGGAACATGCCGGAAAAACCCAGCTGATAAAAATCAGCCAGTGCCTCGGCCGGGTCCAGTCCATCAATCTTATTGGCGACCAAATAGACTTTGCGATTTTTCTGCCGCAGCTTTTCCGCGATCATATAGTCGGCGGCGATAATCCCCGATCGGCAGTCAACGATAAATAGCACAATATCTGCTTCGTCCATAGCCAGCAGGGACTGCTCGGCCATGCCCAGATCAATACCCTCTTCCTCACCGCTGATACCGCCAGTATCTATGACCATAAAGCGGCGGTTATACATTTCACCGTCGCCATATTTGCGATCGCGAGTCAGACCAGAATAGTTGGCCACCAACGCATCTCGACTGCGTGTGAGTCGATTAAACAGCGTGGATTTGCCAACATTGGGACGCCCCACCAGGGCGATAACAGGAATCATGGAATTAAAAATACCGCAGGGTTTAAGTGCGGCATTCTACTTTAGTTTGCGCTGCTTAACACTAGCAACATTTTGCTATTTAAGTGATTTTATCCAGCACTCGCCGCACCGAATCAAACATGCTGTGAATATCCGCCGGTTTGGAATTGAGGAATGGGGAGAACTGCAGAATATCCATGCCATTGCGAATCACCAGATCCTCATCCCAAAAGCAGTGCTTGTGAGCATCCAGGCCACGGGCTCCAGGCGCATCCTGCCTTGGGGCCAGTTCAATAGCACCCATCAGGCCAAAGTTGCGCACATCAATCACCAACGGGTGATCATCAAACTGGTGAATAGCCTCGGCAAACATGGTCTCAAGCTCACGAGACTGCGCAAAGCTACCCTCCTCCTGGTAGACATCCAAGGTCGCCAGCCCGGCCGCGGCAGCCACCGGGTGACCGGAATAGGTATAGCCATGGAAAAGTTCAATGCTCTGTTCTGGGCCCTGCATAAAAGCCTGGTAGATATCATCACTGACCAACACCGCACCCATGGGAATAACACCATTAGTTAAACCTTTGGCTGTGGTAATCAGATCCGGGGTCACCCCAAAGCGCTGGGCAGCAAATGGCGCGCCAATGCGACCAAATGCAGTAATCACTTCATCAAAAATTAACAAAATTCCATGTTTGCTGCAGATTTCTCGCAGGCGCTCAAGATAACCCACTGGCGGTGGCAGGATGCCAGTTGAACCAGCGACTGGCTCGACAATTACCGCGGCAATGGTGCTGGCATCGTGAAGTGCCACTAGATGCTCAAGCTCTTCTACCAGATGGCCGCCCCATTGGGGCTGACCATGACTAAAGGCGGCATGCTCCAAATTATGGGTATGGGGAAGATGATCAACACCATTAATAAGATTGGCGCTAAACATTTTGCGATTGGGAGCAATACCGCCTACAGAAATACCACCGAAGTTGACTCCGTGATAGCCGCGCTGACGACCAATTAATCTGGTGCGACTGGCATCGCCCCGGGCCCGGTGATAGCCGAGGGCAATCTTGAGGGCACTGTCGACAGACTCGGAGCCGGAATTGGTAAAGAAGGCATGATCAAGGCCCTCGGGGGCAAGGTCTGTTAGTTTATTTGCCAGTTCAAAGGCCTTGTTATGGCCCAACTGAAAGCCCATACAGAGATCCAACTCACCTACCTGCTTCTGCACGGCTTCGACAATTTTAGGATGGCAATGGCCAATACCTGAGGTCCAAAGCCCAGAAAATCCATCATAGATTTTGCGCCCATCATTGCTGATGTAATGATGGCCCCGGGCAGAGGCAATCAGGCGGGGCGACTGTTTAAAATCTCGATTGGCGGTAAATGGCATCCAGTACGCGTCCATGGCTTGGGGAGATGGTTGGTTTGTCATGGCTGGGCTCGATTTTTTGTGGTTATTTTAAAGAGATCCTTCGTGTTGCTCAGGAATTATCGATCAGAGTGTAAAACTCAACCAGCATGTTAAACAACCAGTTAGCCTAGAATTGTTAACCTAATGATTATATTCACTTTTATTATTTAACCGTTTACTATAATAAACACTTATTCGATATTCAGAGGTAACAACCCATGGACAGTGAAACCGGCTCCCGACTGCGGGAAATTCGCAGCAAAACCGGCCTCTCCCAGCGTCAACTGGCCAAGGCTTCCGGGGTGGCCAACGCCACCATCTCGCAGATTGAATCCGGGGCACTGAACCCAACAGTGGGCATGCTTAAAAAAGTACTCGGGGGCATACCCATCAGTCTGAGCAATTTCTTTGCCGATGAATTTAGCTTTACCGACCAGGTGTTTTTTAGCGCCGACAAGCTATTACAGCTTGGCGAAGGTGGTGTTTCTTATTTGCAGGTGGGCACGCATCTGCAGAACAAATCTATCCAGATGATGAAGGAGTGCTACCAGCCGGGCGCCCATACCGGCAAACACAGTATTCAGCATGAAGGTGAGGAATGCGGCATTATTTTGAGTGGCTCACTGGAGGTGCAGGTTGGCGATCAGAAGAAGATTTTAAAGGCCGGGGACGCCTATTATTTTAAAAGCACTGTGCCCCATCATTTTAAAAATGTTGGTCGCACCCCCTGCGAATTAATTTCTGCCTGTTCACCACCCAGCTTTTGATTGGACAAATATCAAAATCAGACCATAGGCAGACTGGTCTGCCTATGGTTGTTGCCCCTGTAGAGGGGTGCGGAAGGGTAAACTTACTGCAGTTTGTAGGCGCTTAAAGAGCCGCTATTACTCTGCACAATCAAGCTGTTACCCACCGTCAGCAGCGGCGCACTCACACCACTGCCATCGACTTTAACCCGGCCAACAAAATGTCCATCCACGGGATCCAGCAGGTGCAAATAGCCCTCGGCATCAGCCACAGCAATGGTACCCGCCAACTTGGCTGGGCCAGTCAAACGGCGCAAAAACAGCTGGTCATTGCTCCATACTGGCTGACCACTACCGGCATCAAATGCCCGCACTCTGTCTTCCTCCTCACTGACAAACACCTGCCCATTACTGTGGGCTGGTGAACTATGGGAGGAGCTATCTTGGAACCACAGGTTGCGACCTGTGCCTCGGGACATAGCCCCAAGACGACCCTGGAACGTCACTGAGTAAATCACGTCGCCCACCAGCAATGGTGCGCCATCAATATCCACCATACGCTCCAATTCAGTGCGGCCCTTGGGCAATGCCATGCGGCCTTCCCAAATCAGCGAGCCATTGTCTGGATTAAAGGCAATAAGTTTTCCAGAATCAAAACCAGAGATCACCATATTGTCGGTAACAATCGCTTCACCAATACCGCGTACCGTTAGGATTGGTGAGTCACCACTGTGTTGCCAGAGCATTTCACCAGTGCTGGCATCCAGAGCAAATAACTTGTTATCAATAGTTTGTACCACGACCACTTCGCCATTGGACTGGGGACTGGAAAGAATTTCGGAACTGACCTCAGCAGTCCAGGCCAGTGATCCATCATCGGCATTCAACGCATAAACCTGCGCATCGATAGTGCCCACCATCACCAGACCGCTGCCATAGCCAACACCACCAGAGAGCGGTGCCTCGAGATCCGTGGACCAGAGTCGCTTGCCTGAATCCACATCTACAGCGTTGACTTTTCCTTCATGTCCCGCGGCGAATACTGCGCTGCTGCTGGCCGCAGGTCTCAGGCTCTGGAAATATTCTCTGGCACCGGCACCTACTTTAGATGACCATTGGCGCTTAACTTTGACCTCTGATTTAAACTTGACTAGCTCTGCTGGCTGTATAGCCGCGTCATCGTCATCGCCCCCAAACCAGCTACAGCCTGACAACAAGACCAAGCATAGGGCCGCGGTAGTAATTAATCTGAACTGGCTCATTGGCTGTCTCCTTCAGCGGCCTCTGCCTCAGAACTTGCCTGTTCTGCCGGCTGCACCTGGCTGATTTTAAGTTGCAGTATACTGCCAATGGTCGAGTCTGTGGACTGATTGGTTTCAAGCGCAGCCTGGTAGGCAGTGAAGGCTGAATCTGCATTGCCCTGCTGCATATAGAAGTCGCCCTTGGCTTCTTCGTAGGCAGATTTCATCTCTGCGGGATCTATACCCTGAACCATTTGCAATGCAGTATCCAGATTGCCACGGGCGGCTTCAACCCGGGCCAGTCGCAATCTTGTCAGACGCTCTGTTTCAAGCTCCGGGCCTGCATCCAGAACCCACTGCAGTTCAGCGGCTGCGGCATCAAGCTCATTGTTATCAACAGCAAGTTTCGCTTTTAGCAATGCGGCAAACTGGGCGTAGCCTGACCCTGCAAAGTCCTGCTTTAGCTGGTCAGCACTGGCTTCAACCGCCACGCGCTTGGCCACATTAAGTCGCTCACCCGGCGCCTGAGAAGATACGATTTCTACCATTTCTGTGTACAAGTCTGAGGCCTCGGCCGCTTGATCCTGCTCATGTTGCTGCCAGCTCTGCCAGCCAAAATAACCTCCAACGACCAGAACAATACTTAAAAGGGTTTGCAGTCCATTCTCTGCCCACCAGCGTTTGAATGCTTCGATCTGTTCTTCTTCGGATAGATGATCTGCCACAATGGCTCCTCAATTAATCAATGTTTAAAGTGCTTTATTAAATGTTTTGTTCAGTAGCTCGGGGAGGTCTGCCTGTGCCACGGTCTGCTGCTCCGTCTCTTCCCGCAGGTATTTAACCCCAATCGTTCCGGATGCCGCTTCATCTTCACCCAGTATTAGTGCAATAGCAGCGCCACTTTTGTCGGCTTTTTTGATCTGTGACTTAAAGCTGCCTCCACCGCAGTTAACTTCGAGCCTTATATTGGCGCAGTCAGTACGGAGATTTTCTGCCAGCACCAAAGCTTGCTGTTCAACATTGCCCACCGCCAGCAGATACAGATCCAATTGCTGGCCGACACTATCGGGGACAACGCCCAACTCGTCAAGCAGCAACACCAGTCTTTCAACGCCCATGGCAAAACCTACACCTGGGCATGGCTTGCCACCCAACTGCTCCACCAGACCGTCATAGCGACCACCGGCACAGACAGTACCCTGGGCACCAAGACTGTCGGTAACCCATTCGAATACGGTTTTGCTGTAATAATCCAACCCGCGCACCAGGCGCTGATTAATCTCGTAGGCGACGCCTGCTTGATCCAGTACCGCGCAAATCTGCTGAAAATGATCACGAGATTCCTGATCGATAAAGTCGGCCAGTTTTGGTGCCCCTTGCAGCAGCGCCTGAGTGGCCTCATTCTTGCTGTCAAGAATACGCATTGGATTGCTGCTCAGACGCCGCTGACTGTCTTCATCCAACTGGTCATGGCGCTGCATCAGATAATCTACCAGTGCCGCGCGGTAGGTGGCGCGATCTGCCGAGGTTCCCAGGCTATTGATTTGCAGTTTGACCGCATGATCTATGTGTAAAACCTTCCACAGTCGCGCCGTGATCAACAGCAGTTCCGCATCTATATCCGGACCAACCAAGCCAAAGGCTTCAACACCAATCTGATGAAACTGGCGCAGGCGACCCTTTTGCGGGCGCTCATGGCGAAACATAGGGCCGGTATACCACAGCCGCTGGGTCTGATTGTGCAGCAGGCCGTTTTGAGTACAGGCGCGCACACAGCCAGCGGTTCCCTCTGGGCGCAGACTGAGGCTGTCTCCATTGCGATCCGCAAAGCTGTACATTTCTTTTTCGACAATATCGGTGACTTCTCCAACCGCCCGTTTAAACAGCTCAGTCTGCTCCAGTATCGGGAAACGAATTTCGCGATAGCTGTAGCGACCCAGCACGTCGGCCACAGCTCTTTCGAGATACTGCCATGTTGCTGACTGTTCGGGGAGCAGGTCGTTCATGCCCCTGATGGATTGGATTTTCATGTCTTATTATTTATCTCTTATCAACTCTTGGTTTTATGCTTTGGCAATCAGGTTAGCGGCATCTGCGGCCAGCTGCTTTTCTTTGGCAGCAGCTTTAGCACGGATTTCCGCTTCCAGCTGATCCACCAGATTGTCATTGCTCAGTTTGTGGTCCGGCTTGCCATCCAGGTAAACCAGATTGGCCGGTGTTCCGCCGGTCAAACCAAAATCAGATTCTTTCGCTTCCCCCGGGCCATTAACAATGCAGCCAATAATGGATACATCCATGGGCACTGTAATATCTTCCAGGCGGGTTTCCAGTTCATTAACTGTTTTGATAACATCAAAATTTTGTCGCGAACAGCTGGGGCAGGCAATAAAGTTAATGCCTTTGCTGCGCAGACGCAGACTGCGCAACATATCCCAGGCCACTTTGGCCTCTTCCGCTGGATCTGCAGCCAGTGATACACGCACTGTATCGCCGATACCATCAAGCAGCAGAGCCCCCAGACCTATGGCGGATTTGACGGTACCTGAACGCAACCCGCCTGCCTCGGTAATGCCCAGATGCAATGGCTGTTCAATTCTGGTGGCCAAATCGCGATAGGCGGCCACGGCCATAAAAATATCTGAGGCCTTAACGCTGACTTTAAAATCCTGGAAATCGTATTTATCCAGTAACTCGACATTACGCATAGCAGATTCAACCATGGCTTCGGCCGTGGGTTCACTGTATTTACGCAGTAGATCTTTGCCCAGAGAGCCGGCATTAACGCCAATGCGGATGGGAATATTGAGATCGCGAGCCTTGGCAATCACCTCGCGCAAACGATCTTCACGGGTAATATTGCCCGGATTAATGCGCAGGCAGTCAACACCCAGGTCGGCTACGCGCAAGGCAATATTATGGTCAAAATGAATATCTGCAACTAGGGGAATATCCACCTGCCGGCGAATCTGGCCAAAGGCTTCGGCTTCGTCCAATGAGGGTACAGAGACACGAACTATATCGGCGCCCGCGGCCTGAATACGTTTGATTTGTTCAACAGTGGCGGTAACATCTGCGGTACTGGTATTGGTCATGCTTTGCACAGAGATGGGCGCATCACCACCGACAGGCACATTGCCGACCATAATCTGTCGCGATTTGCGTCTTATAATTGGTGTTTCGCTAAACACTAATACTCTCTCGCTATTGCTTTAACCACTTTTGGTATTCCAGGTTTTCGCTGGAATAAGGAAACAAATTCTTCAACTTCAAACCCTGGCTGGAGGCTCCATCTCTATTGCCAAAGCTGTGCTCAAGGCGCACTGCTAACCACAGACTCTTGGCATTTGGTGGTGCCAGATAAGCGTATTGATCCAGCGCCCGCTTGGCAATCGGCAGCTTTCGCTGCTCAAAATATATGTCGGCGGCCTCTAAATAGGGCAGCGCAAACCCAGGAGTTAGCTGGCTGGCTCTAGCAAAGGACTTTAGCGCCTCTGCTCGCTGGCCTGTTTTGCGCTGGGCCAGGCCCAAAATATAAAACGCCTGGGTTCGCCGTTCATAACCCAAATCTTCTGTCACCAACTGCATCTGCTCCAGGGCCTGCTGAAATCTGCCCTGATTGTATAAAAATGCGGCAAAATTGTAGCGCACCATGCTGTCTTTTTTATCACTGGAAATGGCTTTGCGGAAATGCTTCTCCGCCAGCTCTGTCTCCTGTTCCATCTGATAGAGCAATGCATATCCATTGTGCAATTGCGACCTGTTGGCTTTGGACTCAATGCGCTCTGCTTTTTGCAGATGCACTCTGGCCAGATCCCGGCTCTTGCTGCCGATATATTGCATGGCCAGCTTTATATGCTGATCAAATGCAGCCTGGGGATCCGCGGTCTTCTTTCTCGTCTCTGGACTGAAAACACAGCCCAGAAATGAGGCGACCATAATAGCTAACAGTAAAATCTTTACTAATTTCATGGTCAGAATCCCTCTGTGTGTTGCTTCCTTTAGCAGCCCTTGCCAGACCAACTCAGTCGATAATTTTTACCGGTTGGGCCTCTTCAAGTTTGCGCTTGTAACGTTCCTGTCGCTTGGTGCGATCATTCACCTCTCCGGCCAACTGGCCACAGGCGGCAGCAATATCATCGCCCCTAGTGGTACGCACTGTCACAGTGTAACCTTCGTTTGCCAGAATGTCCCTAAACCGGTTCAGCTGGTTATTGCTGACTCTTTTGTACTCTGAACCCGGAAATGGGTTAAACGGAATCAGATTTATCTTACAGGGCAGGTCTTTTAGCAATTCCGCCAATTCTCTGGCGTGCTCTGTGCGATCATTAACCTGATCCATCAAGGTATATTCGACAGTGGCTTTGCGGCGATTATCCGGCATCTTGTCAATATAGTCGGCGGCGCTGCGAATAAATTCTTTGAGGTTGTATTTGCGGTTAATGGGCACCAGCTCATTGCGCAGTTCATCATTGGGTGCATGGAGGGAAATCGCCAGAGATACATCGGACACATCGGCAAGTTTATCCAGAGCTGGAACCACACCGGCAGTGCTCAGGGTCACCCGACGCTTGGACAGACCATAGGCATTGTCTTCGAGCATAATATTCATGGCATCGACCACATTGTCGAAGTTCATCAATGGCTCACCCATGCCCATCATCACTACATTGGTGACCCGGCGGGGAGCCTTGTGCTCGAACTGGCCAAAAGAGTCGGCGGCAATCCACAGCTGGCCAATAATCTCGGCGGCAGTTAGATCGCGATTAAAACCCTGTTTGCCGGTGGCGCAGAAACTGCAGTCCAGTGCACAGCCAATCTGGGAGGAGACACAGAGTGTGCCGCGCTCACGCTCGGGGATGTAGACCATTTCAATACAGCTACCACCATCCACTTTAATCAGCCATTTTCTGGTGCCGTCGGTGGAATCCTGACAGCTCACCACTTCTGGCAAGGTGATCTCAACAATATCTTTAAGCTTTTCACGCAGATCCTTGGACAGATTAGTCATCTTATCCAGATCAACCTCACCCATCTGGTGAATCCACTTGATTATCTGTGTGGCGCGAAAGCGCTTTTCACCGATCTTTTCAAAAAAGTCGCCGAGTTTTGACGCAGAAAACCCCAGCAAGTTGGTTTTAGCTTGCTGGGGTTCCTGATCGATCGGTGTTACTTCTACTGATTGGGACATAGTTGTCCTGATTCTCAGTTAAAAGAGCTGTCTCTTAGCGAGGGCAGATCTCATTGTCATCAAAAAAGTATGCTACTTCGCGGGCTGCAGAGGTGGTTGAGTCTGACCCGTGAACCGCATTAGCGTCGATAGACTGGGCGAAGTCTGCACGAATAGTACCAGCTTCGGCTTCCTGAGGGTTAGTGGCACCCATCAGATCGCGGTTGGTCAGAACAGCATTTTCGCCTTCCAGAACCTGAACAGAAACAGGACCGGAAGTCATAAAGGCAACCAGGTCATTAAAGAACGGACGTTCGCTGTGCTCGGCGTAAAAACCTTCTGCCTGTTCGCGGCTCAGGTGCTGCATTTTCAAGGCAACGACTTTAAGCCCGGCCCCTTCAAAGCGGCTGAGAATTTGACCAACAACGTTTTTTGCTACGGCATCGGGTTTGATAATAGATAAGGTGCGTTCAGTCGCCATGAAGCGTTCTCCAAAATAGGGCTAATGTAAGTTAAAAAAATAGCCCTGACGGGCAATGGCGCGGATTTTACCTGCACTGGGAGGTGGTAACAATGGTTTTTTTCGGCACTCTGGAACGAGGCCACCAGCAATGGCTGAGAGCGGTCCAGAGACGATGGCATACTGAAGTGGACGCGCTGATATTTATCGCAGCCAAGGCTGTGCTCGCAGCTTAATAGACTGAGGACTTTGGGTTTGGCGCCGATAAACAGGCCATAGGCGAAAAAGAGGGTTTCAAAGGGCGCTGTATCCAATACTTTTGGTACAGGTGCTTTTAGTTGAGGCTAATCCTGCTCTTCAATCCAAGCCATTTGAATGGCTTCAAGAATCTTCTCGCCGCAGCGATCTGGATCATCAGAAAAACCTTCTATCTCTAAAACCCACTTTCTTAAATCGACAAAATTGACATACTGCGGGTCGACATCTGGATGATTGTCGACCAGTTCTATGGCGATATCATTAATATCAGTCCACTTAATCATGTCCATTACTCCGCTTACTGCTGACTGGTTTATACTCGGTATTAGTGACGTTCTGACACCATATTAATGGTGTACCTTGGTATCTCAACCACCAGATCTTTATTGTCCATAATCACCTGACAACTGAGGCGAGAATCCGGGTCTACACCCCAGGCTTTATCGAGAAAATCCTCTTCCAGCTCATCCGCTTCAGGCAGATCATCAAAGCCCTCACGAACATGCACATGGCAGGTGGTGCAGGCACAGGACATTTCACAGGCATGCTCAATTTCCAAACCATTGCGCAGGGCCGCATCACAGATGCTTTCCCCCGGCTTGGCTTCAACCACCGCACCCTCTGGGCAAATTTCATGATGGGGTAAAAATACAATTTTAGGCATGCTGAGGTCCTAACCTTTTTCAATTTCATCTAATGTCTGGCCGGCCAACGCTGTTTTAATACTGGCATCCATCCGTCGGGCGGCAAATTCTTCACTGGCCTTGGCCACAGATTCAATCTGGCGGGCCAACAGACGGTGCTCTTTGGTGGTCTCGCGCAGCGCTCGCAGCTCTTGAATTGCAACCTTCAGGCACTGACGCTCTTCGCTATCCAGCAGAGCGTCACCATCTTTATAGATGGCCGCGAGCAGGTCTTCAATCATACGATCGGCTTCTACCTGCTGCTCTCTCAAAGCTCTGGTCTGCATATCGTCACGGGCATGGCTAAAGGAATCCTGCAACATGCTGGTGATTTCTTCTTCACCCAGCCCATAGGAAGGTTTCACCTCAATACGAGATTCCACATTGCTGGTCAATTCGCGGGCGGTAACACTGAGCAAGCCATCCGCATCCACCTGATAGCTCACGCGAATTTTTGCTGCGCCGGCCACCATGGGGGGAATACCTCGCAATTCAAAGCGCGCCAGTGAACGGCAGTCGCTTACCAGCTCTCGCTCACCCTGCAAAATATGAATTGCCATGGCCGTCTGGCCGTCTTTAAAAGTGGTAAATTCCTGAGCCTTGGCCACAGGAATAGTGGTGTTTCGATGGATAATCTTTTCAATCAACCCGCCCATGGTTTCTATGCCAAGGGACAGAGGGATCACATCCAGCAACAGCATATCGTCACCGGATTTATTGCCCACCAAAACCTCGGCCTGCAATGCAGCGCCCATGGCCACGACCTGATCTGGATCCAGGCTGCACAATGGTGCTATACCAAATAACTCGGCTACCTTTTCACCCACTCTGGGGGTTCTTGTGGAACCGCCAACCAGAATGACATCATCAATCTGGGACTGGGCAACACCGGCATCGCGCAGGGATTTTTTACAGGCGCGTATTGTTTTAGCAATAAGCCCATCGATTAGGCTGTGCATGAGCTCCCGCGTCAAAGTGCCCCGCCAGTCGAGTACTTCCAACTCAACCTGAGATGAGTCAGTGAGCTCTTCTTTGGCCGACTTAGCGGTCTCCAGCAACATGCGTTGCTCTATGGGATTAAGGTCCTCATCCATCCCTATCTGCTGGCGCAGCCAGTCGGCAATGGCATGGTCGAAGTCATCCCCGCCCAGAGCAGAGTCGCCACCGGTGGCCAAGACTTCAAAAACACCTTTGGTCAGACGCAAAATACTGATATCAAAGGTACCGCCACCGAGATCGTATATGGCAATAGTGCGCTCCGAACCTTTGGTTTCCTGCGCTTTATCCTCTTTTTGGGCTTCATCCAGCCCATAGGCAATAGCTGCTGCTGTGGGTTCATTTAACAAGCGCAATACTTTGATGCCCGCGAGAGTAGCAGCATCTTTGGTGGCCTGACGCTGGGCTTCATCAAAATAGGCGGGCACCGTGATCACTGCGCCATCCAGTCCAGAATCAAAGGCAATTTCAGCACGACCGGCCAATTTACGCAGTATCTCCGCGGAGACCTGTATCGGACTCACCAGTCCGGCAGTGGTCTTGATTTTAGGCATACCGCCATCATCGTCGGCAAACTCATAGGGCAGTTGGCTGCCAAAGGTTTTAATATCTGCCACACCACGACCCATCAGGCGTTTGACTGAGGCCAATGTATTTAACGGATCAGCCACATTATGTTCGGCGGCTTCATAGCCGACACAGCTAACCCCCTCTGCCACATAATGCACAACAGAGGGCAGCAAATCCCTGCCCTGCTCATCTGCAAGCACCTCTGCCATGCCACTGCGCACTGTGGCCACCAATGAATTGGTGGTGCCCAGGTCTATACCCACCGCATGTCTGCGCTGATGGGGTTGGGGCGACTGGCCCGGCTCTGAGATTTGCAGTAATGCCACTGTCTAAAGGTCCTCTAACTCGGCTTCAAGCTGCTCTATTTCATCGAGCAACTTGGCTGAAAATTGCATTTTGGCCACGGTATTAAAAGCATGATCAAAGTCAGATTCCTGATACTGGGCTTGAAACTGGTTCTGTTGTTCTGCGTAGCTGTTTTCAACGCCAGAGCGCAAACTGTCCAGAGCGGCAAAGGGGTCGGCACTGTCACGCACATCGGATAACGCTTCCCGCAGTTCTATCTGTTCCATCAAAAAAACCCCATCACTGGTGATATGGCTATCCTGACTGGCATCTATCTTGTTTAGCTCGAGGAGATACTGAGCGCGCTTTAGTGGGGACTTTAAGGTGTCATAGGCCTGATTGATCAGGGAGGCGGTTTGCACGGCCAGACGCTTTTCGGTATCGCTGTGGCTGGCAAAACGATCCGGGTGAAACTCCTGCTGCAATTTTAGATATCTGCTCTGTAGCTGGCTGCTGTCCACCTGCCAGGCAACAGGGATAGCAAATATCTCAAAGAAGTCACTGGTAAGTTTCAAAGGCCGATCAACCTGTTTACTGGTTTAGAAGTACAGCGACTAAACGTGGAAGCTCTCGCCGCAGCCACATTCATCTTTAACATTGGGGTTTTTAAATTCAAACCCCTCATTTAAGCCCTCTTTAACATAATCCAGCTCTGTACCGTCGAGATACAGCAGACTTTTGGGATCAATAATCAGCTTTACATCACCACATTGAAACACTTCGTCCTCGAAGGCCGCATCATCGACAAACTCCAGTACATAGGACAGGCCGGAGCAGCCAGTGGTGCGCACACCCAGACGAATACCCACGCCCTTGGCGCGGTGTTCGAGATGCTTGATCACATGCTGCTCTGCAGCTGGGGTCATAGTGATAGCCATTGGTTAACTGTCCTGCTTTTCTCGTACATCGCGCACTGCCGCTTTGATGGCGTCTTCGGCCAGTACTGAGCAGTGAATTTTTACCGGTGGCAGTGCCAGTTCTTCGGCAATCTCGGTGTTTTTGATCTGCTCGGCATCATCGATGCTCCTTCCCTTCACCCATTCTGTCAGCAGTGAACTGGAGGCAATAGCTGAACCACAGCCATAGGTTTTAAACTTGGCATCTTCAATAATGCCATCGTCATTAACCTTGATTTGTAGACGCATTACATCACCACAGGCCGGTGCTCCCACCATGCCAGTACCAACATTTCTGGAGCTGTCGTCCAACTTGCCAACATTGCGTGGGTTTTCGTAATGATCAATAACTTTTTCGCTGTAAGCCATGTTATGACTCCTAATTAAAATTTGTTACTTGCGGTTAGTGCGCTGCCCATTTAGTGCGCTGCCCACTCTACCGTATTCAGGTCCACACCGTCTTTAAACATATCCCAAAGGGGCGACAGTTCACGCAGTTTTTCCACCGCATGACGCACCTTGGCAATAGCGTCGTCTATATCCTGCTCTGTGGTGTAGCGGCCAATACTAAAACGGATCGAGCTATGGGCCATCTCATCATTGAGACCCAGAGCGCGCAGTACATAGCTGGGCTCAAGGCTGGCGGAGGTACAGGCAGAGCCTGAAGATACCGCCAGATCACGCAGGGCCATAATCAGTGATTCACCTTCAACAAAGGCAAAGCTGATATTGACAATACCGGGCACATGCTGATCTTCAGAACCGTTGAGATGGACTTCTTCCATATCGGAAACCCCTTCCCAGAGTCTGGTGCGCAGTGCTTCAATGCGCGCGGATTCTTCGGCCAGGTTCTCAAAGCCCAGTTTAAAGGCTTCACCCATGCCAACAATCTGGTGAGTGGGCAAGGTGCCGGAACGCATACCGCGCTCATGGCCACCGCCATGCATCTGAGCTTCAATGCGCACACGGGGCTTCCGGCGAACATACAATGCGCCAATACCTTTGGGGCCGTAAATTTTATGAGCCGAGAAAGACATCATATCCACGTTCATGGATTCAACATCAATGGCGGTTTTGCCAGCACTCTGGGCAGCATCCACATGGAAGAACACTTTATTCTCCCGACAGATAGCACCAATGGCAGCAATATCATTGAGGGTACCCAGCTCGTTATTCACATGCATAATGGAGACAACAGTGGTGTCTTCGCGAATTGCTTCCGCTACCATTTGTGGCTGAATCAGACCACTGGAGTCTGGCTCCAGATAAGTCACTTCCCATCCTTCACGCTCCAGCTGACGGCAGGTATCCAGAACCGCTTTGTGCTCGATTTTGGAGGTGATGACATGCTTGCCTTTGCGCTGGTTAAAGTGGGCGCAACCTTTAATCGCCAGATTATTAGCTTCAGTGGCACCACTGGTCCAGACGATTTCACGGGGGTCGCCACCAATCAGTGTCGCCACATCAGTGCGCGCATCTTCAACCGCGGCTTCCGCCTGCCAGCCAAATACATGGGAGCGGGACGCCGGGTTGCCAAACTGACCAGTCGGGGTCAGAAACTGCATCATTTTATCTGCAACAGCCGGGTCTACCGGTGTTGTGGAAGCGTAATCCAGATAAATGGGTAGATTCATTAATTACTCCAAATTCAGCAAGCGCCAGCCTGCATGTTGTCATCTATAACCAGCAGCTGTTCAACTTGCCGCTGGGCTATATATTGTACGTTTCGTTTCGCCACCAGATCAGCCAAACTGATACCATTTAAGAATCCGTGGATCTCTTTGCTGAGATCTGACCACAATGTGTGGGTCAGACAGATCTCACCACCCTGACAATCGCCTTTGCCCTGACAGTTGGTGGTATCTATGGATTCATTGACTGCATCGATAATCTGCGCCACAAAGATACCTTCGCTGGCGCGGCCCAGATGATAGCCGCCGCCCGGGCCACGGACACTGGAGACCAGGCCGGACTGACGCAGACGGGAAAACAACTGTTCTAGGTAGGACAGAGAAATAGACTGACGCTCGGAGATATCCGCCAATGAAATTGGCTTATCCTGAGCGTGCAGCGTCAAATCGAGCATTGCTGTTACGGCGTAGCGTCCTCGAGTTGTCAGTCTCATATCGTTTACCTGTGTGGCGCTTATTAGGCCGCGAATTATCTAATACCTGAGTATTTTAGTCAATTAAATACCTGATTAATTTACTCAGCTATTTATTGATCAGGCGCTGAACCGAAGACAACAGGCCGCGGAGAATAGAAACCTCCATCTTATCCATGCGCTGACGGTTAAATAGCCGCCGCATACGGGTCAGCAATTGCTTGGGGTTTTCCGGATCATAAAACTTAAGATCGGCCATGGTCTCTGCCAGATGCACATGGAAATTCTCCAGGTCATCTGCAGTGACCGGTGGCTGATCCCAGTCTTGCAATGAGGGCAAAATCCCTTCCGCATCAGCCAGGCTGGCCATGCGAATTTCATAGCTCAGCACCTGCACGGCAGTTGCCAGATTCAATGAACTGTATTCAGGGTTAGAGGGAATATGCACATGGTAGTGGCATTTGTGCAATTCATCATTGGTGAGTCCGCGATCTTCGCGACCAAATAACAGTGCAACTTTGTGAGTATCGGCCTCTTGCCAGATTCGCTCGCCGCATTCTCGAGGGTTAATTAACGGCCAGGGGATACGACGCTCGCGGGCACTAGTGCCAACCACCAGGCCACAGCCGGCAATAGCTTCATCCACAGATTCTACAATTTTGGCATTGGCCAAGACATCCCGTGCGCCAGCGGCTCGCCACACAGCTCTCGGGGCCGGATACTCCCGGGGTTGTACCAAATACAATTCAGCCAGACCCATATTTTTCATAGCCCGGGCGGCACCGCCAATATTCCCCGGATGGGCGGTATTGACCAGCACAATGCGAATTTTTGCCTGACGTTCAGTGGTAGACACAATAAGCCTCTTAGGAATTAAGTTTACTGCCCTAAAAACGGGGCGCGAGTGTAGCAGAATCAGGCTTCTCAGGCACACTAGTTCTGTTACAATGCGCCCCGCTCTTTAAAGTCACTTGGAAAACGCCCTATGCAACCGATGGTTAATATAGCCCTTCGCGCCGCCCGTCTGGCCGGAGAAATGATTGTTAAGTCTGCCGATAATCTGGAATTGGTTAAGGTTGATGAAAAGGGCCGCCATGACTTTGTCACTGAAGTGGATCGCCGCTCAGAAGAAACCATTATCTACAACATCAAGAAAGCCTACCCGGATCACCGCTTTATCGGTGAGGAAAGTGGCACCAGCGGCAATCCCGATTCCGATGTGGAGTGGATTATCGATCCTCTTGATGGCACTACCAATTTTGTGCGCGGCATTCCACACGTTGCTGTGTCTATCGCCTGCCGTATTAAAGGCAAGCTGGAGCACGGAGTTATTCTGGAGCCCTTTAAGCGCGAAGAATTTACCGCCAGTCGCGGCCATGGTGCCAGCCTCAATGGTCGCCGCATTCGTGTGTCGGGCCGCACTGAAGAAGCCGGAGCGCTCTATGCCACCGGAATTCCCTTTAGCGCACCCTCCTTTGATGAGATGGATAACTATCTTGCTTGCATGCAAGAGTTTGCCGATAACTCGGCGGGCATCCGCCGTCTGGGCGTTGCCTCGCTGGATCTTGCCTATGTCGCTGCTGGCCGTATGGACGTATTCTGGGAAATGTCACTTAAGCCCTGGGACATTGCCGCGGGCGTGCTGATGGTGCGGGAAGCTGGGGGTATGGTTAGCGATTTTAAAGGTGGCGAGAAGTTTATGGATAGCGGTCATATTCTGGCCAGCACCCCTAAACTATTTAAGCCCAGCTTAAAAGTGGTTTCCAAGCATTTGGGCCATTTAAAATAGCTTTGTAATCAAGGTTAGAACAGTACTCCCAACCGTTCAAATAACCAGTAAGCACTGGTAATTCCCACAACATAGACCACAGCCTCAACAAGCACCGCTCGGTGCCTATTGACTGGGGGAATGCTGCGCATCAGGACAAATACTAGTGCCAGCACCGCGGCAATAAAGAGCAGCTGCCCCAGCTCAACACCTATATTAAAAAACAATAGCGCATGAACTTTCATTGAGGCGGGAAGGCCCAACTCCTGCAGCACGACCGCAAAACCAAAACCATGTAACAGACCAAATGCCGAGGAGGCACTGACCGGGTAACGCCAAGTAAAGCTCGGAGCTGTCCCGGCTTTAGCTCGATTATGCTTAACAATTTCCACTGCCAATAGAACAATACTCAGGGCAATCAATAACTCCACCAGCTCTGTAGGCAGGCGGAAAATATCCAATGTGGCCAGACTCAAGGTAATAGAATGGGCAATGGTAAAGCCGGTCACTGTCAGCAGCAGACGCTTAAAACTACCGGCAATAATCATCAGGCAGAGTACAAACAGCAAATGGTCTGTACCGATCAGAATATGCTCTATACCAGCCACAGTGTACTGTTTGGCCACAGTGCCAGCGCTGGTGCTAACTGGAATATCGACCGTGGTGTTTTCCGGGCCGGAAAACACCTGTATGGGCTCTGCTTCAAAAGGTTTAAAGACAATAAGCGAGGTCAGTGCGGGATTGCTTCGAGGATAGTCTAGCACCAGAGCAAAGGTGGCATCGGGATCCTGAATGTCACATTGGTAGAGCCGACGGCCGATTAAACCAGCGGCATTGGCACCATCAATAACTCCACAGTCCGGATGCTGCAACTTTATGTAGGGTTCCTGCCCTGCAGGCATAACCGGCGGTACTTTCCACTTTACAAGAAACTGGCTGACATTATTTTCCACTACTTCCACATACACCGGACGCGCCTCATCGGCGACTATCCAGCTACTAAACAGCAGTGCAAGAGCAAGAAAAGCTATGCGCATTATTCTGTCTCGATCTGATATTTAGCCATCAGTTTATCAATAGCCTGGCGCTTTACCTCTCTCTGCTGCTGCCGCTGAGCATCGGCAAAGACCGCGGAGCTGACTTCCTCAAATTCGGGAACATAGGCAGCGGCATTTTTAACCAGCAACACCAGATGCCAACCATAGCTTGATTGCACCGGCCCCTGCCACTGCTCCCCGGTGCTTAGGGCAAATACAGCTTGTTGAAAGGATTGACCAAAATGGCTGCCAATCTCGTCGTCCTCACGATTGACATAGTTACGGTTGTAGAGAAAACGCTCGCCGTATCTGGAGGCATTTTCAAAGGGCACCTGCTGAGTATTAAGCTGGCTCAACAGTTTATCTGCCATCGCCCGAGCCTCTTTGGAGGGACGATGTTGCGTGGAGATAAACACATGGGTAAAGGTCGCTTCGGCAGCTTTTTTATAATCTTGCTGCTGGTCAGCAAAGTAGTCGCGCAGATCTTGCTCGGTTAATGGCTCAGCCTCGTCATAAAAACCCTGGGCCAGATAGTCCATTTTTTGAATCATGCGACGGCGGATAATCTGGTCATTCTTATCCAGATTTAAAGCCATGGCCTCGCGAAAAAGCACTTCATTGCGCGCGTAGTCATCAACCAGACGCTGGCGCTCTTCGACGCCCAGTGCAGCCAGAGCGGCCATGGCCTGATCCGGCTTAAAGGTCTTGGCCCGCAGTTGCATAAACTGTAACAACTGCTGATCATCTATCTGAATATGGTACTGGTCGTAGGCGTAGTCTTCGGCGTTGATCCAACGCTCTCCGCCAAGAAGCACCAGCGCAATAATTAAAAACTGAACAAGTGGCTCTTTTAACAACTTTTTTATCATTGCGCTTTTAAATCCTTTCTAAATTCCTCTTGAGCTTCGCCGCTACTGCGGCGTATACCAGACCGGCGATGTGTAGGCTCGCTCCTGAATAGTTTTTGCTCCCCGGGGTGGATTAACCAGGCCCAATGCCAGGCTGTCGTAGAGACCATTGCGCGGAGTCGGAATCTGCAGCACGCGAGCATAATAAAATGCCGACTGAGCAGGATCAAAATCCGGATCCGACCATTTAACCGCAAACTCAGCCTGACCAATAGTATTGGTATATCTCGCTGATTTTAAGACTACGGTATTACCCACAGCAGGTAACTTGCCGTTCGCATCCAGCACTCTGTCACCTGACCAGTCTATGTTGTAGACCCTTTCGTGCTGTTGACCCGCGGCATCAACCCAGCCTTTTATCATCTGCACGCGATCTAGATTGGCATCCACCGGGTCTTTTACCGCACGCACCAAAAACTGTGGCGCACTGGCAGCGGCATTGGCCATTAGGTCACCACCCATAGGGACTCCATACTCATAGCCGATATCAGCAAAGTGTTCGGAGGTCTCAGCATTGGCAGGGAAATCCCAACCAGCAAACAATTGGACGCGCAGCCGCGGGCCACTGGTGGCATAGGTCTCTTTGCGTTTAAATGCGGCGTAAATTGCTTCGCGACTATTTTCTGAAGCCCAAACCGCGGCCAGACCAGAAGCGGACATGTCCCAACCGCTGGCGCCAGTGGGGTTACCCAGAGCTGGTGCCTTGGTCTCTGGGGTGCTGTCCGCGGCCATTTTACCCATAAAGTTATTCTCTTCAGGTGAAGCTAAGCCCGAATGGGCATCGGTGGAACCAATAAAGCCAAACTTATAGGGGTTGACGCCGATTTTTTGTTCAATCGCCAGACCTAGCTTTAGGGCAGGACGGACATAATCGCCAGAGGACACCGCAGTATTATTTTTGGTGGTTTGAATATAGTAATCATAGGTTTCAAAGTCAGCGAACTCATCATCCGGAGAAAATTTGGGATGGGTTTCGCTATCTCCCTTGATCTGAGTGACCTCAGTAATAGGTTCCCACTGCACGCGGGTACGCGCATAGTCAGCTGTAATAGGCTGACCTTTGACGGTGGTCTCGGCAAACATATAGCCTTTGGAAATATTCGAGTTATGGGGTATCGCAATAAAACGACTATCGGTACGCTCGCCTGTATCCGCTAGCCACTGCCACAGATCTTCTGGGTACTGGCTCTGGTCAGAGCCAAAGGGAATATACTGACTGGCCCTGTCACCACCATCCGGTGTTACCACTACACGGTGCAGATTTGCGCCGGTGGGCAGTGAACTCCACTCCCAACCCAACAGGCTGGTAAATACCCCTGGTTCATTGTGCCGCTCTGCGGCGTCAATAATATCTTGCCAGGCGTCTCTGGAAGTATTACTGGTGTCGCCAAAAATCGCGATCCCGCCAATATTATTATTGATATCAGCCACCGGGTCGCCACCTTTAACCGCCGCCGACTTGGGTAAAAAACGAGCAAAAAAAGCGCGTCCCATGCCCTTGTCCAGAGATTCATTTAGCTGCCTGACAGCCAGCCAGCGCTTGAAAGAAGCATATAGCCCAATATCTTGCCACTGGATAGTCTCGCCGCGAATGGCGCGCATCACACCCAGCATCTCTGCATGATCGGTTATCACTAAAAAGTCCAGTGGCGTACCCATTTCAACTCTGGTGCGATTGTAGGGGTGAACTACAGGTTCACCCTTGGCCCATCTGTAAGCCGTATCCGGGTCAGCGGTAAAGTTTTTGTTTAAAAATGCATCAAAGGAATAGGTTGTGTGCAGGTGGGTATCACCAAAATACACCTGGGTCTGAGTCTCAGTACCAGTCCCTTCGCTGGCTTGAGTTAAAGCGGTAACGAATAGAAGTAGAGTTAGTGCCAGTGATCTCACAGCGTGCTCCTTAATTTTTATTGTCAGTTGCTAATGTTCTGCGTGCATATTCGAGGATGGCTACAGCGACCAGCTCAATAACTGAAGAGCGAATTGCCGGGTCAGTCAGACCATCTAACACTATGTGCACCATGCGACCAAACAGCACAGTCAGCATAAATACCAGGGGTACTGCCAGCCAGGCAGCATTGCCAGGTCTCGAGCCATGGAAAGTGAAAATTGCCAACATCAGGAAGGTACCACCCAGATCCCCGCGCAGGGTTCCCATGCCGTGGGTCTCAAGAGCTCGCACGGCAAAGTCTGCTTCCATTCCAGCCGGGTTAAAGATAAATCCAACGGCCCCCACAAACATGCCCAGTGCGAGCAGACGCAGCAAAATACGTAGTGCCATTTCCATTTTAATTACCTTTTTATTGTTATTGTTTTATCCGCCAAGCTTACCTGATTTTTATTGGTTAATGATCTGATATTTTCTGACCGGATGGTATTTATTGCAGTCAGTTAACGGAGGAAACTATTTGTCCTTTACCAGCAGTACTGTAAAGTGCATCCAGATCTTTAGGGCCAAGCCAATAATCACTATGCATAGCTTCTCCAGAACCACAGGTATCTCTGTTGTTGTCGCCAATATGGTCGGCACTGGCGTCTTTACCAGTCTCGGGTTTCAGTTGCTGGGTATTCAATCACCCTTTGTGTTGATGATGCTGTGGTTTGTGGGCGGTTTAACCGCCCTCTGTGGCGCCTTGACCTATGCCGAACTGGGTGCCAATCTGCCGCGCTCTGGCGGCGAGTATAATTTTCTCTCGCGCCTCTACCACCCCTGCGCCGGGTTTATCTCCGGATGGGTTTCCGCCACCGTAGGCTTTGCCGCGCCAGTGGCACTGGCAGCCATGACCTTTGCCGCTTATCTCTCGGCAGTCTTTCCCGAACTTAACAGAACCTGGACCGCTGTATCTTTAGTATTGATACTAACTCTAGCCCACTGTCTATCGAGACAAGCCAGCAGCAATGTGCAACAGATTTTTACCGCTCTTAAACTGGTGCTGATCCTGCTGTTTTGTGTGGTTATTTTAATATGGGGTAACAGCCCTCAGAATCTAAATTTTGCGCCCCAGGCCGGCGATGAAAAACTGCTGTTTAGTGGCGCATTTGCAGTGGCCCTAATTTATGTGAACTACGCCTACACCGGCTGGAATGCAGCCACCTATGTCACCGGCGAACTGGACAATCCCCAGCGCAATTTGCCTATAGTATTAGCTGTGGGTACTGGGCTGGTATTGATGCTCTATCTGCTACTCAACTTTACCTTTCTTAGCGCCGCGCCTATCTCAAGCATGGAAGGCAAACTGGAGATCGGTGTGGTAGTGGCTGAGGCTTCACTTGGTGACAGCGCAGGCAAGGTAATGGGCGCTGTGCTGGCAGTTTTGCTAATCAGTACTGTGAGCGCCATGACTATGGCCGGGCCCAGAGTACTGCAGATGATCGGTGAAGATTTTACGATTTTCTCGAAACTCGCCAAGTGCAATGCCCAGGGTATCCCTGTCAATGCGGTACTGTTTCAGGGCACTCTGGCAATGTTTTTTATTGTCAGCGCGACCTTTGAGTCGGTGCTGATTTTCTCCAGCTTTGTGCTAGCTATTAACACACTATTTTCTGTACTAGGGGTTTTTGTGCTGCGCTTTAAAAAGCTCAATATCCCCGGCGCATACAAAACCACCGCCTACCCCATTGCACCGATTATTTATCTCAGTGTGACCCTGTGGACTCTGACCTATGTGCTGATTTCAAAACCAACTGAGGCGCTGATTGGTCTGGGGATTATTGCTGCTGGCGCTGCAATTTATGGCATTTCTTCAAAGGCCCAAAATAACTAATAAGATATGTCCTATGCTTTTTAGAACTTACATAAAATGAGGCTCTATAAAGGATTAGATTGAATGGATATCAAGCCCTTACACGCAGCATCCCGTCACTGCAGAAAAGTCCGACTCGAACTCATGCTGGAAAATGGCCTGGAAGATCTGCGTATGTGATTGCTCAATGTGCAGCCGACGCGGTGCTAAAGTGGCTTCAGTTCCACTAGATGGCATCAGAATCACCAAAGTAGAGAAGGAATTATCCAGCTGATAAGGCAGGCTATGATTCTGAGACTAATATTGTTTACTCTTTGTCAGGCCATACCTAGAAACACGATCAAATACCAACAAAAGTAAGCA
>CAXAJC010000010.1:0-25124 GCA_963969005.1 uncultured Cellvibrionales bacterium
AGTTAGGACTGTTAATTGGACTGGCCTTTGCGACTTTCTACACATTGGTGGCAATTCCCATCGCCTGGTTAGCGGACCGCTATAATCGGGTTAATATTCTGTCTATTGCACTGGCTACCTGGAGTGGTTTTACCGCATTGACGGGAATGGCTGGCAACTTCTTGCAGATAGGTTTGGCGCGAATGGGCGTAGGCATAGGCGAGGCTGGTGGCAGTCCTCCCTCCCATTCAATTATTTCCGATCTATACCCCAAAGAAGAGCGTGCCGGAGCTCTGGGTGTCTATTCCATGGGTATTCCTCTGGGCATTATGGCGGCCTATTTTGCCACTGCTTCACTGATGGGCTCCTCTGGGGAAGATGTGGATTGGCGGCGTATCTTTATCTTTCTCGGCGTTACAGGTGTCGCTCTGGCGGTCGTTGTGCGGCTGGTCCTGCGGGAGCCCGTGCGCGGTGCCATGGAGTTTGGTGGGCGTCAGGATATTGTCCAGCCGCCCTTCAGAGACTCCCTCAACAGCTTGCTTAAAATACCGGCCTGGTGGGCAATGTGCTTTGGCATTGCGTTTGGATCCTTTGTGTCCTATGCCTTTTCGGCGTTCCAGACTAAATATCTGGTTATGCTCGACCCCAGCTTTGATTTTAAAACCCTGGTGATTGTGCTTGGTGTGATTAATGGTACAACCTATGCCGGGGGAGCTTTTTTTGGTGCCCGACTTGCGGATAGATGGGGAGCTAAAAATATCCGCGCCTACGGTTGGCTGCCCGCCATTGCCATCGGTATCTGCCTGCCCATAGGTATGGCCAGTTTTTGGGTGGCATCTGTGTGGGCTCATCTCGCCTTCACTACCGTATTCTTGCTGTTTTTGGGTATTTATTTGGGGCCCAGTTTTGCCATAGCCCAGACCTTGGCACCGATTAATATGCGTGCCATGTCGACAGCGCTGTTCTTCTTTATCCTTAATATGATTGCTCTGGGGGGAGGTCCAACCTTTACTGGCTGGATGATTGATGTGTTCAAGGAAAGCAATGGTGACCTCACCTCAATGCGCTATGCAATGACAGTTACCTGCTGCATGTTTGTTCCGTCTATCATAAGTTTTATGGTGGTTGCCCGCGTGTTACCCGAAGACTGGGCTGCCGCTGAAAAGCGCAATCAGGCGTTAGCTGACAGCTAGGATATAACTAATGATTAAGGCCAGTGCTGAATTTTTTAGTCGAATTATGCAGCGCTGGCTGCCAGATACCTTTGTTATCGCGATTATTCTGACGGCGGTTGTATTTCTGGCCGGCATGTTTAGTCAGGGCCAGGGCATCGGTGCTATGGCTGATCACTGGGGCAATGGGGTGTGGAAATTGCTCGGCTTCTCCATGCAGATGGTGCTTATTCTGGTATTGGGCACCGTGCTGGCGATGAGCAGGCCGATTAAAGCCGCATTGCGCGCCATTGCTCAAATAGCCAGCACACCGGCTCAGGGTATTATTCTGGTCACATTGACTTCTATGCTGGCCCTCTGGGTCAATTGGGGGTTTGGACTGGTGGTTGGCGCATTGTTGGCCCGGGAAGTCGCCAGCCATGTCAAAGATAGCCATTTTCCATTACTGATTGCTGCAGCTTACAGTGGCCTGTTGGTCTGGCACAGTGGCCTGTCAGGATCAATTCCGTTAAAGATCGCCTCTACTGGTAATGATGCCTTGAGCCAGCTACTTGAAGGCCAGACAGTTCCTCTAATGGAAACTATTTTTGCCTGGCAGAATATTGCCATTATTGTTGCTCTGGCGGTTTCCCTGCCGATCTTAAATATCTTGATGATGCCGGATAAAAATAATCGACTTGGCTTGACCGTTGAAGAAGAACCAGAGCCGACTGTTGATCTGACAGCCATGAGCCCGGCTGAAAAATTAGAACATTATCCGATTATTAATTATCTGCTGGTGGCAATAGGTGCTGTTTACTTATTCGGATTCTTCGCTTCCGGTCGCAGCATCAGCCTCAACGAAATTAATTTGTGCTTGCTGCTGGCCGGTCTGGCCCTACATATCAACCCGCGCAATTATCTCAATGCAATGAACAGTGCCATTGGCACCAGCAGTGGGATTATTCTGCAATTTCCCCTCTATGCTGGCGTGATGGGCATGATGGTCGGGTCAGGCCTTGCCGGTGCCGTGTCCCAATGGTTTGTGGATATATCTAGCGCGCAAAGCTTTCCGGTTATTACCTTTTTAAGCGCCGGGGTGGTTAACTTTTTTGTGCCCTCAGGCGGCGGCCAATGGGCAGTCCAGGCTCCGATTGTAGTGCCTGCAGCAGTTGAACTTGGCGTGCCTGTGAGTAAGGCGGCAATGGCGGTTGCTTGGGGCGATGCCTGGACCAATATGATTCAGCCGTTTTGGGCCCTGCCGCTGCTGGCATTATCCGGGCTTAATTTGCGTCAGATAATGGGTTATTGCGTTGTTATATTGCTGTGGTCTGGCGCTTTGATAAGCAGCATGATTTATTCGCTCTATTAGAGAGACATACGAGGTAGCTAAGAAAGTCTGGGTACACAGACCATTGGCAGGTGAGTTATTGGGGAGACAATATGGGACCTCTTGCAGGCATAAAAATAATAGAAATGAAGGGCATTGGCCCTGGCCCCTATGCGGGCCAGTTGATGGCTGATCTGGGTGCCGAGGTCATTGTTGTTGAGCGCGCCTCCAGGCCCAATTCCATTGCACCACCCTCTGCCCTGGATGTGAATTCCCGGGGCAAAAAAAGCATTGCTTTGGATCTGCGCAAGCCAGAGGGCCTGCAAGCTCTGTTGCAGCTGGTAGAAACGGCGGATGTGATCTTTGAAGGCAATCGCCCAGGGGTTGCCGAGCGTCTGGGCTTTGGCCCGGATATCTGTCTGCAACATAACCCAAAAATTATCTATGGCCGCATGACCGGCTGGGGCCAGAGCGGCCCGCTGGCTCATTCTGCCGGCCATGACTACAACTATATTTCCCTGACCGGTGCCGCTGCTGCTATTGGCACCGAGCATCAACCGCTGCCGCCATTGAACCTGGTGGGCGATTATGCTGGTGGCAGCATGTTTCTGGTCGTGGGTATTTTATCGGCGCTGCTGGACGTGCAGAAGTCTGGCCAGGGGCAAGTGATAGATACCGCGATTACCGATGGCTCGGCTCATTTAATGAGTATGTTTTATACCATGAGTCAATTGGGCGCCTATAGCCCTGGCCGTCAAGCTAACTTGCTGGATGCTGGCGTGCCTTATTACGGTGCCTATGCAACGGCCGATGGCAAGCATATTTCCGTTGGGCCCATTGAGCCGCAATTTTTTGCCCAGATGATTCAGCTGGCGGGCATGCCGGAACATATTATTGAAGAGCAGAATAACCCACAGAAATGGCCGCAGATAAGAACCATCTTTGCGGACAGGTTCAAGTCCAAAACCCGAGATCAATGGGTCGAGATTTTTGAAGGCACAGATGCCTGTGTTGCCGGTATTTTAAATATTCAGGAAGCTGTGGATCACCCTCACAATCGAGCGCGGCAGACCTATATTGAAATCAATGGCCAGCAACAGCCCGCGCCAGCGCCCAGATTTAGCCGCAGTCAATGTGATCCCCCGACAGCGCCCTCAGCCGAAGGAGCAGACACCAAAGCAGTGCTGGCCGATTGGGGCTTTGATCAAAGTGCTATTGATGCCTTGGACCAAAAGGGTGTACTCACCTAGCTGGGCTAGATAGTAGCAGGGTGGTCAAAGGTTCTCTGTGGCAAGTACCTTCTGTGGATGCATGCCGTCAACATACCCCATAAATGCCTCGTGAATACTGTAGCCAATCAGTTCGCGCACGCGCTTGGGCAAGGTGCGAACAGTATCGGGTGGAATAGCCAGGGCCATATTTTCAAGCTGACGGGCCCAGCCAGTACAGTACTGAGGCGTGACAATTAATCGCGAGGCAGCCGACAGATTTGCGCCACCTCGATGATAGACATTGCTTTTCACAAGCAGCAGTGAGCCGCTGGTCATAGGAACCTTAAAGGTATCGGTCCTGGGCTGGGGGTCATGGTTAGGATCCCGCTCTCTGGGGTCCATCAGCTCCTCTATCTCTGTCAGAGCTATGGTTTTATCTTCAGTCCAGTTATGGCTGTCAGTGATAAATTCCGTAGCGCCATTTAACTCGGTTGTATCATCTATAGCCCAAAAAGCGCTTACCCCAAACGCTTTTCGTGGGCGCGGAATATTGACCTGGGCATCGTCACAGTGCCAGCCTTGCACCGTTTCCCCTGGATGCAAATTAATCGCCAACAGGGCCGACAGTAGGCAGGATTCACCCAGTTCGCGCTCGGCAAATGCCAGGGCCAGAGGGTGAGTGACCATAGGGGAAAATACCTCCGGGGCCTTGGCCAGCAAGCTGTAGACCCGATTGGTTTTAAAACCCTCAAAATCATTGCGCCCGGTGACGGTTAAAAATGGCGCCAGTGCATCGCGCACCTGTTGTACAGCTGGTGCATCCATCACATCTTTAAATAAAATATAGCCCTGTTCTTCATACTGTTGATAGGCCTGATCAAAGGTTAGTCCACCCAGCCATTGGTTCAGGCTCTGGATATCAACGCTGTTACTGGTTGATGGAGCATTTTTGCTCAGCTGGCTAACAGATTTGTTCAATGATTATCTCCGCGAAGGAATCTTTGATAATGGACCAGCACATCCCGGGGGGCTTCTACCTGAGGGTAATGGCCAATCGTTGGCAGTTCGGCGCAATAGTCCAGTCTGCAATTCAGCGCTTTGTAGCGCGCTACCATATGACCGCCGGAAATGGGGTCCTTTGTACCATTGATCAGAGCCAGGGGGACGGTGGATGTTTGCAGTGCCGATACCCAGCGCTCCCGATGCTGACGACGATCGCTGATATAGGTAATCAGATTATGAAAGAGATGTTTGCCATTATTAAAGTTAATCAGTTGCCAGAAATCCTGCAGCTCTTGCTCCGATGGCTTGCTGTCATCGCCAAATACCGAGCTAAAATTTTGACAGAATTGCTTGTAACCAGTGAGGCGGTTTAACAGGCTGCCTATGGGGCTCAATAATAATTTTTGAGTTAATAGCGCTCTATGTGTTTCGGGAAATAAGCCACCATTTAAAAAGCAGCAGGACAGCCACTTCCCAGCACCGGTGTCCTCCAACTGTCGGGCCAAAAGCTCCTGAGCTACGGTATCGCCATAGTCATGGGCCAGTACATGAAAACTTTCAAGCCCTTTTGCGGCAACAAGCGCTTCGACAATATCGGCCTGACCATGGATGCTGTAGTTGCGGTTATTGGGTTTATCAGAAAAGCCAAAGCCCAGCATATCCAGTGCAATCACCCGATAATCTTTTGCCAGATCATCCCAGATTGGCAGCCAGTCCCAGCTTGAGGTGGGAAAGCCATGGAGCAGCAGTAAAGTGGGTTGTTGGGCGTTGGGTGACTTATTTCCACTGCTATCTACACAGAATATCTGATGCCCTAGAAGAGTTTGATATTCCCCCTGTGCGCGCCATAGTTCTGGGCTAAAACCGGGTTTTTCGGCAGTTGATTCCATAGATGTTTTAGTCTTATAAAATGGCGTTTCTCTATATTGGCGTAAAACGACCCGCGAGTCCATTTACAGCCTTGAGTCCGATTAATCTTGGTGCAATACTCTGGATATAAGGGCTGATAGTCAGTTTGTAACCTCAGTCTGTATAAGTAAAAATAATAAACAATAAGAGAAAAGTGATGACTCAAGCTCAGTCTCAACCGTTTGATACTCTAATCACAAATGCCAAAGTTTTTAATCGCGGCGAACAGCCTGTTATTGAAGATGTAGCCATAGCTGATGGCCGTATTGTGGCCCGCGGGCAGCAGTTGGATGCATCTCAGGCTGGTCGGGTAATTGACGCAGAGGGCTTGTGGTTGATGCCCGGACTCTTTGATATTCACACCCATTATGATCTGGAGCTGGAGGTAGCACCTGGCCTGCCAGAGTCTACCCGCCATGGCACCACCTCAGTGGTGATTGCCAACTGCAGCCTGGGTCTGGCCTTTGGCGCTCAGCGGGATGGCACCAATGACCCTATTGTGAGCTGCTATGCCCGGGTCGAAAATATTCCCAAGCATGTTCTGCGCCACTGTGCCGATAATGTCAGTTGGGAAAATCCGAGTGATTATCTTGACCATCTGGAAAAGCTTAATCTGGGCCCCAATGTGGTGGCGCTATTTCCCCATTCAATGCTGCGTATCGAGAAAATGGGTTTTGAAAACAGCATTACCCGTGACCCCACCAGTGATGAGCTGGAGCAGATGAAAAAGTCACTGCGCGAGGGTTTGCAGCAGGGTTATGCGGGCTTTTCGACCGATGCATTGCCATTTCATTATCTGGCGGCACAGCCCCATTGCGAAAAAACTATTCCCACCCAGTTTTCCAAGTTCCCCGAGCTAAAAGCGCTAGCGGGAGTGGTGCGAGAGCAGGGTGCCCTGTGGCAGGCCACACCGCCCAAAGACAGTGTGATTGGCACATTAAAAACCTTTTTACTTACCAGCGGCCGCCTCTATGGCAAGCCATTGCGCACCACAGTGGTTGCGGCACTGGATATTACCAATAACTGGCGTCTGGCTCGCCTGACCAAGATATTGGCGCGCATGTTGAACTCCTGGTTGGTTAAAGGGGACTTTCATATGCAGGCCCTGGGTGCTCCGTTCAAGACCTGGGGTGATGGTGCTGTGACGCCGCTGGCCGAAGAGATTCCTGAACTGCGTCGTCTCAATGAGACTGACCTGGAAGATCGCGAGGGTCGACAGGCAATTCTCAATGACCCGGAATATGCCAAGGCGTTTAAAGCCATGTGGATGAAGGGCAAGCAGGGCTGGAGCCTTGCGCGCCTAAAGCGCAAGATCAATCTTGAGGACTTTGCTTTCCACCGCACCCTTGCGGATATGCATTTGGAGCGCTGTCCCCAGACCAGCTGGCAGGGCATGGATTTTCAGGCGGTGCTTGACCGGATAAATGCTATTAATGCAGGTCAGCAGCCGGCAGATACCAGTGAAGATGAGCTTGCAACAGTGCAGGCAGATTTTGCCTGGATCGAAGATGAAGGGGATTTTATGCTGCAGATGCTGCGCTCCTTTGACAATGATCTGACCTGGAGCACCACTACTGCCAACCGCGATCTGGAGACCGTGCGCGAGCTACTAATGAATCCGCTGCTGTTGCCAGGTTTCAATGATAGCGGTGCTCATCTGACCAATATGGCATTTTATGATGTCAATCTGCGCAGCCTCAAGTTGGCTGCTCTGGGAGGTGATCAGGATGTCAGCTATATGGTTAAGCGCCTGACCAAAGATGCCGCCGATGTATTTGGCGTTGAAGGTGGCACCATTGATATGGGCGATGTGGCCGATCTGATTTTGATCGACCCTAAAAAGCTCGCCGAATACGATGGTGAGACCAGTGCCCAGCGTATTCATCGCGAAGAATTTAGCCATGAGCAGTTGGTCAATCGATCCGACGGCGTGGTTGAGTTGGTGATGATTGGCGGCCACAGTGCCTGGGAAAATACCCAGTTTGCGGCTGATCTGGGGGAGAAGCCTATGGGCCGGTTACTGCGAGCAGTTCACGCAGCCTAGCCAAGCTAGGCTAGCTTTGACGGGGGTAAAGGCCTCAAGCGCCCCTTATTCAGGGCCTTTGCTGATAAAAGAACCCACCCCAAGATAATCAATCTTGCCTATGGAGACGCCATTGTGCCGCAGGATGTTGTAAGCAGTGGTGATATGAAAATACATATTGGGCAGCACCCATAGATTCAAATATTCGGTGCCTGTAAAAGTCAGCTCATAGGGCCCGGCGGGCATGACAATGGTTTTGTCCCCGGCGCCGTTAATAGCCTCTTCAGACAGGCTGAGCAAAAATACTTTGGTTTTTGCTATCCGGTTTTGCAGTTCGGCAAAACTAATCTCTGTATCCTCATCGCTGTCAGCTTCAACTCCAGCCAGTCTAGCTCCGCCGCGCTTTACCATATCGCAGGCGATCTGCACCTGCTTTACCAGTGGGTGCATATTGGGGAACAGTCGGGCGCTGGCCAATACTGCTTCGTCGACCTCTTGATCATGGGCATAGCTTAAGCCGGTCGCCAACAGTCCTGAGAGATTATCCAGATGGCGAACAAAAACCGGAATTGAAGATTGATACAGGGTCACTGACATGGGTATTTTCCTTGCTTAACTGATTCAACTAAAGATTGGTAATTAAAATTGCCGGGTTTCGCCGATATCTAAAACCCAGCTATTGTCGACACCCAATCTGGAATCTTCGGCGGCAGCTTTAAATCTCAGGGGCGGTTCACTAAGAGGTTCATCCGAGAGGTTAAAGGTACCAAAATGTATGGCCACAGCCCGTTCAGCTTTTATATCCACCGCTGCCTGCACTGCTTCCTCTGGGTTCATATGGGAAACCTTCATCATGGCATTGGGCTCGTAGGCGCCAATGGGTACAGCGGCTAGATCGAAAGGCCCTAGCTTTTCGCCAATCTCTTTGAAACCGTCGAAATAACCAGTGTCTCCGGCAAAGTAAAAGCGGCGTTGGGGCCCGGTTACCGCCCAGGAAGACCACAGTGCTTTTCTGGTATCGGTGAGGCTGCGCTTGCTCCAGTGCTGAGTTGGCAGACAGTGAATGGTTGCCCCTTTGATACTAGCTGTCTCGCCCCAGTTCAGTTCCCGAACCTGTTTGATACCTTTTTTGCGCAGTAGTTTGCCGTTGCCCACAGGCACAAAAAAGATGGTGTCCGGGCTGCGTTTGGCCAGCTTGCGTAATGTGGGTACATCCAAATGGTCATAATGATTGTGAGAGATCATTACAAAGTCGATAGGGGGCAGGTCTGCGATGGCAATACCGGGTTTCACATAGCGATTGGGGCCGGTAAAGGGCACTGGGCTAGGTCGGTTTGACC
Organism: uncultured Cellvibrionales bacterium; assembly: GCA_963969005.1. Classification (GTDB taxonomy): domain Bacteria; phylum Pseudomonadota; class Gammaproteobacteria; order Pseudomonadales; family Porticoccaceae; genus HTCC2207. The sequence continues at coordinate 8,946 of CAXAJC010000010.1, forward strand.
AGATGGGATCAGTAAGAAAAGTCAGATGCTCCATCTGCACCAATAATGTCGCATGGCCTACCCAGGTGACTGTGGGCTCGCTGTGTTTGGCATTTTCTCGCAGAAACACACCGTCATTGACAATGCGCTGAGGCGCGCCGTCGCGACTTTTAAATGCAGTGAGGACGCGGCGGGCAAAAAAGGGAGCGGTCACCTTGATCGAAACCTTCGGGAGGTTCTCATCAATGTTGGTATAGCGGCCCTTGGCGTCTTGCTTGGCTGGGGCAAAGCTGCGCTCTGTTTCGCTTTTAACCTGCATAGCAAGGCCCATAAGGCAGCTTAGGCCGATAGTGATAAGTCGATGTGAGAGTTTTTTTTTAAACATTTATAGGGATCCGCCTCTGAGCATGAGTTTAATGGAAATTGATTGGAATAGCTTTGCAATTCACAAAAACCGGGTTCTGGTTGCTGAACCACTGGTCATAACTAGGCTTGAATAGTTGTCGGGCTATTAATACAGTACCAGTAACAACAATAAAGAAAAAGGCTCCACCGGCCTGTTTTATAGAGGTGGGGCTCTCAACAAAAGGTATCTATTATGACCGAAGCATGGATTATCGACGCCTGTCGCACACCCCGTGGTATTGGCAAGCCGGGTCGCGGCGCTCTGACCGAAATTCACCCTCAGCGCCTGGGATCCACCGTGTTAAAAGCACTGGCTGAGCGCAATGATATTAATACTGCAGATGTAGCAGATATTATCTGGGGCTGCAATGTGCAGCGGGGGCCCAATGGCAATGATATGGGTCGCATGTCCGCCTTGGATGCGGGCTACGATATCACTTCCAGTGGTGTCACTCTGGATCGCTTCTGTGGTTCTGGTATTACTACCGTCAACATGGCGGCGGCCTCGATTATGTCCGGTATGGAAGATATGGTGATTGCCGGCGGTTGTGAAATGATGTCTGGCTATGGCCGTCTTGCTGCCGAGACCAGTCCCTTTGTGGACTCAGGCAATATGCATTTGCGTGAGATGTATGGTCAGTCCCATCAGGGCCTCTGTGCCGATACTATTGCAACCATTGAGGGGATTCCCCGGGAAGCCCTGGATCAGCTCGCTGAGGTCAGTCAGCAGCGCGCTGCCCATGCCATAGAAAACGGTTATTTCGACAGGAGTCTGGTGCCTGTCTATCACGATGATGGCAGTCTGGCGCTGGATAAAGACGAATTCCCCCGTCCGGGCACTACGATGGAAAGTCTGGGCCAACTGCAGCCTTCCTTCGAAAAGCTGACCAACATGCCTCTGGATGAAGAGGGCACCACCTATGCCAAGCTAATGGCAGTGAAATACCCGGATGTGGATGTTGAGCATGTGCATCATGCGGGCAATTCCTCTGGTGTTGTCGACGGTGCTGCTGCGGTTTTATTGGCGTCACCGGACTATGCCACCAAGCAGGGCTGGAAGCCCCGTGCCAAAGTGGTTGCCTACGGCAATATGGGCGACTGCCCGGCGCTGATGCTCAATGCACCTGTGCCATCAGCCAAACGCGTTCTGGAAAAAGCGGGTCTCACCAAAGACGATATTGATCTGTGGGAAATTAACGAAGCCTTTGCCGTGGTTGCTGAGAAATTTATCCGCGATCTGGATCTGGATCGGGATACGGTTAATGTCAATGGCGGTGCTATGGCTCTGGGCCATCCTATTGGAGCCACCGGCTCTGTTTTGATTGGCACTATGGTTGATGAGTTAGAGCGTCGCGGCCTCAAACGCGGCCTGGTCACTATGTGCGCGGGCGGCGGTATGGCCCCGGCAATTATTGTTGAACGAATGTAGGTTACTGTTATGAGCCAGTCTCAGTCTTTTACACCGGAAAATGTGCCTATCACCAAGCGCAATCCACAGTTGGATCTAGCTGAAGCGCTCAAGGGTGACTGGATGAACAACCATCAGTTTGCCACTGCCTGGTTTAACGCCATGTCGATTACCTTTCCGCTGGGTGAGCAGTTTTTTATTAACTCGGTGCGCCATTATCGCGACCGCATTACCGATCCCAAGCTCAAGCAGGAAATGAAGGATTTCTATAGTCAGGAGGCCGTGCATCTGCGTGAGCACCAGCGCTATAACGAACTGCTCTGCGCTCAGCGTGGCTATGATCTGGAAGAACTGGAAAAGCCCCTGCGCAAGCGCATGGCCTGGGTCAAAAAGAATATTCCCGCTCGCGAACAGCTGGCAGGCACGGTGGGGGTGGAACATATGACTGCTGTGATGGCAGAGAGAGCTCTGGGTCCTGCTGATTTGTTTAAAGGTGCCCATCCGGCCATGGCCAAGCTATGGAAATGGCATGCGGTGGAAGAGATGGAGCACAAGGCCGTGGCTTTTGATGTCTATCGCGCTATTGGCGGTACAGAGAAAATGCGCCGGGCTGCTATGCGCCGCAGTACATTTTTTTTGATCTGGGATATTCTCCATGGTGTGCGCCATATATTGCGTCGTGATGGAGTGCTTTGGAATCTAAAAGTATGGGCATCCGGCTTTGTGTTTTTATTTGGCAAGCAGGGCGTACTGCGCGGAACCTGGCAGCCCTACAAGGATTTCTTTGCCGAAGATTTCCACCCCTGGGCTCATAATACTCAGGAGCTAATTGAGAACTGGGAACTGCAACAACAGTCCTAGCTTGTTCTCAATTACACTGACCTGTAAGGCTATCAGCAACCTTTATCAATCAGGCTGGATTATTTATGGTATCAGCCAGACCAATCGCAGGTTGGCGCAATAGCGTATAAAAATCTGTATAGTTTTCCATCAATTTTTTAAGTGAGAGAGATTTATCATGTCAATGATTGTTAATCGTCGCGATTTGGACTTTATCTTTTATGAGGCTCTGGGCCTGGATAAATTACTGCAGTCCGATCGCTATGCGGACTATGATCGGGAATCATTGGATGCCATGTTTGATCTCTGTCAGTCGATTGCTGAAGAAGAGTTTTTACCCTGTGCCGGCAAGCTGGATGCCAATGAGCCGCAGTTTGTTGATGGCCAGGTTGAAACTATCCCGGAAGTAAAACAGGCCATTGCTGCATTTAAAGAAGCTGGTCTATGTGCCTCTGGTTACGATGCAGATGTTGGTGGTATGCAGTTACCCTGGATGGTTGATCAGGCATTGAACGGTATGTTTGTCTGTGCCAATAACCCCATACATATCTATCTGTTCCTGACCCAGGGCGTGGCGAATATGCTCAATGCCTGTGGTTCCGACGAGCTAAAAGATAAATATCTGGGCCCATTAGTTGAGGGCGACTGGTTTGGCACCATGTGTCTGTCTGAGCCCCAGGCTGGTTCATCTCTGGCAGATATCACCACCAAAGCCGAGCCCCTAGAAGATGGCAGCTATAAGATTTCTGGCACCAAGATGTGGATCTCCGGTGGCGAGCAGGATTTGAGCGACAATATTATCCATATGGTGCTAGCCAAGGTTCCCGGCGGCCCCGCTGGTGTTAAAGGCATCTCATTATTTCTGGTGCCAAAGATGAGAGTCAATGATGACGGTAGTCTCGGTGACCGCAACAATGTTGCATTGGCCGGCCTCAACCACAAAATGGGTTGTCGCGGTGCCACTAACACCTTGCTCAACTTTGGTGAGGGGGGAGACTGTATTGGCTATCTGGTTGGCAATGAAAATCAAGGCCTTGCCAATATGTTCCATATGATGAATGAAGCTCGTATTTCAGTTGGAATGTCTGCGGTGATGACTGCACTTGGCGGCTATCTATACAGCCTCGACTATGCGCGGAACCGTCCCCAGGGTCGAGATCTGGCAAATAAAGATCCGCAGTTGCCCCAGGTTATGATCAGTGAGCATGCAGATATAAAACGTATGCTGATGACTCAAAAAGCGTTTGTTGAAGGTGCGCAGATGCTGATGCATTACAGCGCGCAGATTATTGATCATCAAAAGATTTCACAGGATACCGATCAGAACCGCCGCATGGGTCTGTTGCTGGATTTGCTGACGCCAATTTGTAAATCTTGGCCCTCGGAATATTGTCTCGAAGCCAATAAGCTTGCGATACAGGTACTGGGTGGTTACGGCTACACCCGCGAATATCCAGTCGAGCGACTCTATCGCGACAATCGTCTCAATCATATTCATGAGGGCACCTGGGGTATTCAGGGTCTTGATATCCTCGGTCGCAAGGTGCAGATGCACAATGGTGCTGCGGTTGCGATTTTGCGTGAGGAAGTTCAGGCGACTATTGATTCAGCCGCAGCCTACCCGGAACTGGCCGATTATTCTGCCCAGTTGACCGCGACCCTTGATCAGGTTGAGCAAACGATTACTGCCGTGGTTGCCTGTGATGATAATTCTTTGGCACTGGCTAATGCGACAATCTTCCTCGACGCCATAGGGCATGCTGTTATTGCATGGATGTGGTTAATTCAGGCCGTTGCTGCTTCCGCAGGTAAGGCCAAGGGCGAGAGCACTGATCGGGACTTTTATGCTGGCAAGCTGGCAGCCACTAACTTTTTCTTTCGCTATGAACTGCCAAAAGCCAAGGCGAGCCTGGAGCTGGTAGCTGATCTGGATAGCACCTGTTACGACTTAACTGCGGAGCAGTTTTTGGGTCAGTAAAACTGAGTCCTGAGAACTGCTTTTTACAATAGAGCAATCAGATAGAAATATCAGGGGGACTGGTTTTGGGTTTTTATGATAAATACATTCTGCCGCACTTTTTAAATTGCGCCTGTGGCTCAAAACCAATTGTGTATCAGCGTGAAAAAGTAGTGCCCTTGGCCGAGGGTCTGGTGCTGGAGGTTGGCATTGGTTCTGGCCTCAATATCCCTTTTTACGATAGCAGCAAGGTGGATAAAATCCTTGGTCTGGATCCCTCGGAAGAACTCAATCGCATGGCGCTCAAGGTGGCAGCTGAAAAAGGCATTCCGGTGGAATTTATACTCGGCGGTGCTGAAGCCATTCCGCTGCCCGACAATCATGTGGATTCAGTGCTGGTCACCTATACCATGTGCACAATTCCACAAGTCGCTGCGGCCAACAAAGAAATTCTGCGGGTTTTAAAGCCCCAGGGTAAAATGATTTTCTGTGAGCATGGGCTGGCACCAGATGCCAATGTCTCGAAATGGCAGAATCGTATCGACCCTTACTGGGGAAAAATTGCCGGTGGCTGCCATCTCAATCGCAATATTCCCGCCCTGATTACCGAGGCGGGATTTGAGATTGAATCTATGGAGCAAATGTATTTGCCCAGCACGCCCAGGTTTGCGGGCTACAATTACTGGGGTACTGCCGTCGCCGGGTAGAGGCTATAGCAGCATCTGTTGATTGATCGCCGCCATATCCTGTTCCTCAGGCTTTTGGCTTAGTCTTGATACCGGCATCGCGGTGCGAATCTTTTCTGCACTGTCTATCAGGCACACTTCGGTTTTTGCCAATGGCCCTGAACTGTAGCCACTGGTACCCATACCATCCTGTACCCGACTGATCAGATCCGTGTCCTCTGCATTAACCTGGCGATTGATTCGCCAGTTAAGGTAGCGGGCAATCTGCACTTCCCGGCGATCATCGGGTAGTGCATAGGGCAGTTCGCGGATCATGGTTGTGGTGGCGCTGATGGGAATAAACTGCATAAAGTCCATCTGCTCTGGATACACATCAAAGGCCAGGTTGGGCCAGAGTCTGTAGTACACCCAGTGGCGCTGTTTGTCTGCACTCAGATGATCCATGGTCGGCAGTATCTGATCATAGAGACGATTGGACAGGGTATTTTTGCGAGTCTTGCGCACATCGCTCCACATCTTGTGGATATAGCCGCCCTTGCCACCCACTTCTACCCCATAACTGTTGCCCACCAGCGCCGAGAGTCCCGGATGGGCAATGGGAATATGCAGTGCATCCACATAGTTATCGGCAATCTGTTTCCAGTTTACCTTGCGCGGGCGCATCACCACCCGAGCCATGGGCTCAAGCTCCTCGAATCTGTAGGGCTTAAGCTCTTCAAGATAGGGAGCAAATTGATCGGCCACGCTGGGTCCGTCCACAGCTTTTAGGCGCACGAAAATAAAGCCCTGAAATATTTCCATCTCCACGGGCACCAGGCTATTTTGGCTCTCATCAAAGTCCACAAACTGGTCGCGGTAGGGCACATTGGTCAGGTTGCCCTCTAGGTCATAACCCCAGTTGTGATAGGGGCAGGTCAGGCGCTTGCCGCAGTTGCCAGAGTCACCATCCAACAGTCGCGCCGCCCGGTGGGCACAGACATTGTGAAAGGCTCGCACTGTACCGTCATGACCGCGGATGGCCATTACCCGCTCATTAAACAGCTCAAAGGTAAAGTAGTCGCCATTGTTGGGGATGTTGGATAAATGACAGACCAGCTGCCAGCTACCCAGAAACAGGTGCTGTTTTTCCAGCTCAAAAAAAGCTTCGCTGTTGTAGGCCCAACTGGGCAGACTTTGATAGTTGGTGCTCATGGTTACAGTCTTTTTAATGGCCTGGTCAGGCAGGTGGGGCCGCCTTCGCCTTTACGGCTGATCTCCAGACCTTTGTAGGTGGCGACAGTGCAGCCCGCCTGTTCCAGGCCGCTTTTCACGCCGGGCAGATTCTCCAACATAATTGCACTGCGTGGTGCTATGGCCAGAACATTGCAGCCCATAATGGGGTACTCCTGCTCCGGCACATCGACAAACCTTATGCCCAGATTTTCCAGCCAGACAATAAAGCTAATGGGCATAAACGGTCTGTATATCAGGGCTAAATCTGCATCGATAGGTGAGATAATTGACATCAGGTGCAGCACATCATCCGGGTGGTCGGGCTCTGGCAATTCGACCACATGGAGCTCGACGTCAGATCCCAGTAGCTCCTTTAACTGGCGAATACCTTCGGCATTGGTGCGCGGTCCCAGACCTACGGCGGCATGCTGGTCGTCGAGCCAGATAAAATCGCCCCCTTCCAATGTGCCTGGTGCAGTGATTTGACCGGCCACCTGGTGGCCCAGAGCCTGATAGGCAGCGGCATTAATATTTGCTTCCGGAGTGCGGCTGGCGCGGCCCATATTGCACAGAATTAAACCATTGGGGCTGACCAGTATGCTGTCTCTGGTATAGATGCTGTCGATGGTGAGATTGTCTGCTGCGCTCAATTCAATGATCTCTGCACCAGCGGTGCCCAATAGTTGTTTAAACTGGCTATACTCAATATCGGCTTCAGCCAGATCTGGCTGTTCGTGAAAGCGCAGAGGCTGCCATTGCTCCTCTAGCTGCGCTGTGCTGACAAAGGCATTGGCCGCAGTGCGAATAGCAACCTGCGCGATAGTGGAATATTCATTAAATCTGGACATAGGCGGCTGACTTTTCCCGTTATTATTTTTTTACCAGAGCGTAAATTGGCATGCCGATTAAAATCAACATAAAGGAATAAAATACAATCTCTGTTCCTGCACCCCAGATGGCAAAAAAGGCGTACAAAAACGCTGCTATAGCAAGACCAATGGCTTTGCTGCGCTCGGGCCCGGGGCGGTCATTTTTAAGAAAATAAAATTCCGCTACGGCACAAAATGCGTAGGCCATCAGAGTTGAAAGCGTCGACAGCATAGCCATAAAAGTAAAGGCAGCCACTAACCCTTTGGTGTAGTTCAGAAACAGCAAAACGCTGACAAACAGCCCGGAGATTATAAAGGCAAAACCCGGTGTGCCGTTTTTGCTCAGAATGGCAAATCGGTCCGGCAGCAGATTGTCTTTTGCCGCTGCCAGGGCGACATTACCGGCGGTCAATGCATTGGCATTGAGTGACCCCAATGTGGAAATCAATGCACCGAAGGTAATCAGTGCTGCACCCACAGGCCCCATGATTTTGGTGGCGGCAAGGGCAAAAGGTGCGGTGGAGACCATCAGTTCATCTGCGGGCACAACCAGTGCAATGGCAAAACTGACCAGCAGATAGATGGTTAGAATTGTTAGCACCGCAGCCACCAACACCTTTGGAATGGTCTTTTCGGGCTCGGTCATATTGTGGGCGGGCACAGAGGCGGTTTCTATACCGACAAACGACCACATAACCAATGTAGTGACCGTGGCCAGAAGTGCAGCCGGATGCAGATCTGTGGGGTTATAGTCGGGCAGGTTGTCCGGCTGCATATGGGCAAAGCCCAACACAATCATAAACAGCAATGGCAGTATCTTGAGAATGGTGGATACCACCTGAAATTTGCTGCTGTCCTCCAGACTGCGGATATTGAGAGCAAATATGCTCCAGATCAGCCCGAGGGCAAATACCAGAGACAGAATTCTGGAGTTGGTGATCTCTGGAATAAATACGCCCAAATAGCCGACAAAGGCAATGGCGATACCTGATACCGCGGCAATACAGGCAATCCAGTAGGTCCAGGCAATGAGAAAACCGGCAAAGTGGCCAAGGCCCTCGTGAACATAGGCATAGGGCCCGCCAATTTTGGGGATTCGCCGCACCAGCCGCGACAGGGACAGTGCCACCAGTAATGTACCGCCTCCGGCAATCAGCCAACCGGCCATGCCTAGCATTCCGTAGGGGGCCAGCAAAGTGGGCATCATAAATACCCCTGAGCCGATAGCGCAGCCTACGGCAATGGACCAGCCACGCCAAAAACCGATTTTTTTCTCTGTGTCGTTACTATCGACAATCTTATTATTCATCAATGCTTCCCGCAGTAAAACAGGTTAACTATGCCCAGATTCAGAGCGGCTCCTTTTGACTCAGTTACTGATTCAGGAGCGGGGTAAATTCGCCGCTGGCAATTAGTGCGCGCATATCACTGGAGCCGCCAATCAACACCCCATTGACAAAAATCATTGGGAATGAGGGCCAGCCGCTCCACATTTTCAGCGCATTGCGCCGTCGCCACAGACTGAAATAATTGCCATATTCCAAATAAGCGTACTCTACGCCTAGTTCATCGAGCACCTTGCGGGCTCTTTTGGGAGCCGGGTTCTGGGCCATGCCGACAATAACTACTTTGTTGTTGCTGATAGCCAGCTGCACTTCGGCCACTATATCGGCATGGTTATCTGCCACTTTGGACTGAACTGCGGGATGGATATTTTTATGATTCAGAATCTGTCTTGGCATGCTTGTTCTCTTTATTATTGTTATTGATTAGTCTGCCAGATAAGAGCCACCGCCAAACATAGCGATGTAATATCTGGCGGTCATATGACCCATCTCACCACCCATTTCATCACCAATCTCACCACAGAGGCTGGTGTGGTAGACGCCTTTGTGGATAACCAGAGGCCTATTTCTTCAGGGCCAACATATATTCAGCCACGGCCATCTGAGTCTCGGCATCCAGATAGTTTTGTGCGGGCATAGGTGGGAAGTTATCGCGTACTTTGACCGGTGCATTGATATAGGCCACCAGCCCTTCCGGATTGCCCGCATACATGGCCTGAATCACCTCAACCGATGGGCCAATCAGTCGACCTGTGTAGCTGTGGCAGCCAGTACAGACACCCAGATAGGCGATCTCGCCGCGCTCTGAGGGATGAATCACCCGCCGCTCGGCACCGCCCGCAACTAGGTAGTTATCAATGCTGTCGGTATTGGTAAAGTCACAGTCAGCATAGTCGCCAATGCCCACGGTTCTGTAGCGATGACGATTGATAATACAGCTGCCTTCGCTGGGACCCACATGGACTATATCCACCAGACCTGTGTGCAATTCGGTCAGTGCTACGGCCTTGACTTCGGCAATGGTGTCATAGCCATTGTTGAGCATGACATTGTCGAGAATCATGGTGCGGTCGGAATTGGGATCTGACTCCACATCCATGGTGATGGTAGTGGCAAAGCTATGATCATTGACAATAATGCCGGCGGTTTTATTGCCGGAAATAATATTACCTTCAATAATCACATCGTCGGCGGCCATCACCAGAATGCCAGTCCCCGCCGGAATACCAGAGACAATAGAGCCCGGAGCACCAAAGTTGGGGGTGTTGTTATCCAGCACAAAGTTATTGCGGATAATCACATCATAGGTGGTTTTGATCGGCAGGCCGGGGGTCACAAAGGCCAGAATGCCGCCAGTGTTGTTATGGGCATTATTGTGTTCAACCACCGCATGACGACTATTTTCAATTTCGATGCCGGCAACACTGTCGAACACCTCGTTGTAAGCTACATGGATATTGTCACTCATGCCAATATAGATGGCTGCGTCTTCAATACCGGAAACCACATTGTGTTCAACTAGGCCGTTGGTACCCAACTGGGGGAAGATGCCGTAGATGCCGGTGTCGACAATAACGTTGTTGCGAATCTCAAAGTTGTTACCGGCCTGGCCCATAATGCCATTGCCTTTATATTTGGTGATGCGGAAGTTTTCGATCACGATATTATTGCCAGAGTAGAGAATGGCATCATTGAGTTTGCCCAGACCATCCATGGTGGCCCGCGCCCCCCCCTGAATCACACCCAGCAGGTGGATATCGTCTTTATCTATATACACAGTCTCTGAATAGGTACCGGGCATAACCTGAATGGTATCTCCGGGCTGAGCCGCTTCAACGGCGGCCTGTATCGAGTCGCCATCATTAACTACATGTACCTGACCCTGCTCGGTGCGCAGTGCTACTGCGCCCTCAGCCTGCTGTTGGTCGGCCTGATAGCCACCGGCGTAACTGGCACCACCAATAGAGCTGGTGATAATGGGGGCAGTATTATTATTGCTGCCCAGAATCCAGCCACCGGCAAAGGTAATAATCACAAGTACGATTTTGATTCTATTATTCATTATTGTTCTCCTGATCCACTGGTGAGATCATTTTTTCTTTTTTTGCATAACTTTCTAATGCAGCAACCCCGAGGGAACCTGCTCGGGGATTTTGGGCATAAAGCTTTCATCGCTCAATGCGCCCATAAAATCCACTAACCGATCCAGCTCAGTGGCGGTCAAATTGGGTTCGGAGATATGCCAGTGTAGCAATAACTCTTCACCCTCTGGCACGGCATGGCCGCGTCCCTTGGTATAAAACTCAGTAGCCTCACGCAATGTAGCAAATCTTCCGCTATGCATATAGGGCGCGGTAAGGGCGATGTTGCGCAGGGTTGGCACCTTAAAGCCGCCTCGTAACCGCTCAGCACCAAAGGTGGCCTGGGCACCAATATCTCTCGCCATGCCCTCAGGCTCCGGGGTCCCAATAACAGCCACCTGCTGATTAGTAAACAGTGGCGGCGTATGGCACTGGGAACAGCGGGCCACAAATGAGCGAAATACATTGAGCCCTTCCAGTTGGTCAGGGTTAAGGGCTTTGCTGTCCCCATGGGCATAGCGATCATAGGGGCTATTAAGACTAATTAATGAGCTCTGGAAGGCGGCCAGTGCGGTGGTGATATTGGCGATCACCAGTGCATCTTCTGAGCTGGGAAAGGCTTGGGCAAAAAGCCCTGGATAGGATTCCACCTGATTGAGGTTGGCCAGCAACTGCTCTGGGTTGTTGGCCATTTCTATTTCGGAGAACAATGGCCCCAACGCCTGCTGTTCAAGACTATTGGCTCGGGCATCCCACAACAATGACTTAAGAAAAGCGCTGTTCCACAGGGTGGGAGCAGAGCGGGAATGCACCTGACCACTGGCACCTACACTGCGGGCCATGCCATCACTAAAGCCCAGAGCCGGGTTGTGGCAGTTGGCGCAGGATAGATCTTTATTGCCCGACAGCACGGGATCAAAAAACAATAGTCTACCCAGGTCAATCTGCTGCGGACTAAAGCCATCGCGATGGTTGGGCAGAGCGGTTTTCAGGCCACCCAGCCCCTGATCCTGCAATGAGTTATAAAATTGGTAGAGGTTGCGCAGCTGACATTGGTTATTGCTGTCCAGAGCAAAGCTCGGCGGGCATTGATCATTCAGACTAAAGCCACTGGCCCAGGCATAGGGCGACATCAATAGCACCGCCCAAAGCCCAAACAGGACTTTGGCTTTGCGATCGCTCTGTCTGCTGGGCCCGATCATCATTAGGGTAGAGGCGTTTCCGCGACTGCCCCTGAGTTGATTAAATCGTCGATAGCCCCATTATCCCAACCCAGCTCCGCCAGAATGCTGCGGCTATGTTGGCCTAGTAATGGGCTGGGTTCAGCCTGGGATGCCGCCGCGCCTTCAAATTGCACTGGTGGTGTGGGTACAGTGAGTTTGCCCATGGCCTCGGTGATATAGGTTTCAAGGGCGCCAATGGCTGCTATCTGTTCACTGGCTTCTAAATTATCCCGTTTTACACAGGGAGCACAGGGCACATCTGCAGCTACCAGAACTTCCATCGCCGCTTCTACGCCAATATCATGACGGGGGTTTTTTAGCACCTGGGTCACCTCTTTCATATTAGTCATGCGCGCGGGGACAGAATTATAGGGCGCTGTGTCCAGTAACTCCGGGTAGCCAAGCATGGGCAGCAATGCCTCCCAATGGTGATCTCTTAATGGCGCGACAGCTACCGCTCCATCGGAGTAGTTAATGGTCTGAAAGTACTCTGAACCCGGCGACATGGTAAATCTGTCATCGTCTTTTAGGGTTCTGTGCATCATGCCATCAGGCCACATAAAGGCGATACAGGCATGGAGCATGGAGATATCAATGTGCTGCCCCTCACCGGTGGTAGCTCTCGCGATCAGCGCGGCAGTTGCTGCCTGGGCGACGGTGTAAGCAGTGACTTTGTCGCAGATAAAGGTGCGGATAAAGTCAAAACTATTATCCTCTGGTGCCTGCAGGTCGGTAAATCCGGCCAGGCCCTGAATCACATGGTCAAAGGCGGGAAAGTCAGCCATGGGCCCCTTGGTACCAAAGCCGCTGACGGCAACATAAACTAATCTGGAATTTATCTTGCGCAGCACATCGGAGCCGAGACCAATGCGATCCATTACCCCGGGGCGGTAGTTATGCAGCAGAATATCGGCCTGGGCAGCGAGTTTTTTTACCGCGTCTACACCGGCCTCAGATTTAAGATCAATGGCCAGTGACTGTTTGCCGCGATTACAGTTGTGGAAGAACCCGGAGACGCCGCTTTTCTGAGTACCCAGAGGGCGCATCTGATCGCCGCCGACCGGTGGCTCGATTTTAATGATATTGGCGCCCTGAGCGGCCATGGTTTGCGCGGCCAGTGAGCAGGTAATCATATTAGACAGTTCAATGACTTCGAGACCTGCCAGTGGCTGGCGAGCGGTGGGTATGTGGTTACTCATCTTGCGTGCCCCAACTTTTTTTATTGTTATTTGATGTTATCAGGTCACTTTATCGTAAACACCCACCATTTGGCGACTTAATGCCAAGAGCTGCCCATTGGGGTGGTAAATCCTCCCCTCAGTATGGGCATAGCCGCGGCCAGCTTGAATAGCAGCGCATTCGTAATAGAGCAGATCCTCGACCTTGAGAGATGCTCTGGGGTGCATAAATTCAATATTCCAAGTAATGGTGCTGCTTGGCGCTCTGGAGGTCATCATCGGCAGTATTGCCGGTGGCCAGGCATCAATCAGCGCCAGAATTGTGGCGTCATTGAGGCTTTCGCTGGGCTTGGCGAAGCGCATCCAACCCGTAATCAGGCTGTGGTCAGAGCCGGTAAAGGGCAGGTTGTCATTGGTTTGGCGAAGGTCAAAGTAGCCTACAAACCGGGGCGCTGAGCCCTGTTTAAATTCAAAGTTCATCTCTTTGGTATCTTGCACCGCAACGGGAAATATCTTGACCGGCAAGTCGATCTCAATAGCCGAGATCCGGTCAGTGGTATAGCAGGCGACTATTTCGGTTTTGACTTCGCCCTCCTGCAGCAGCTGCCCTTCAATTTGAATCACAGATCTACCCTGAGACAGAACACGGTGGCGAAACTCGCAGGGGATGTCCGCTATCACCGCACCGCAGAAGTGAATATTCACTGTGCGCAGATCGCGATCGGTTAACTCAATATTGTTTTCAATGTGCACCAGTACCAATGCAGCGGTCAGACCGCCAAAAATGCTGCGCCCCTGACCCCATACTGCATTGATAGGGAACTCAGTTTCAGTCTTGGCCAGATTGCGATAATGTAAAAATTCCATGGGGTTCCTTGTCAGCCAGTATTGGGGCAAATTTCAGCCGTCAAGTGTCTATTTCTGACTGCAGTGGGTAAAGACCAGAATTAGACCAAGCAGTACTGTTGTGAGGTATGCAGAATAGGACTAGCAACGGTGATTAGCCGCCTTTATTATTGAGCCAACTCTAATAACAAGAAATGATTCTATGAAAAATTTACTCGCTCAACCATTGACCTTGCCCTGTGGCGCTGTGCTGCCCAACCGACTGTCCAAAGCTGCTATGACCGAGGGGCTGGCCACCAGAGATGGGGTGCCTACTCCTGAGCTGGAACGACTCTACGGTATCTGGAGTGATGGGGGTGCAGGAATGCTGCTGTCGGGCAATATTCAGGTGGACAAAGACCACCTTGAGCGCCCGGGCAATGTGGTGATTGATTCTGAACCCAATGCAGAAATGCAGGCGGCACTGGCGAGCTGGGCAAAGGCCGCCACCCGTAATGGCAACCACTTTTGGGCGCAAATTAGTCATGCGGGTCGTCAGACTCAAAAAATTATCAATAAAACACCCAAAGCGCCCTCGGCGGTTAAGCTGGGTTTGCCCGGTGGTCAGTTTGGTGAGCCTGTAGCGCTTACCGCGGATGAGATTGCCGAGATTGTGCGTCGCTTTGCCGTCTGTGCGGCGGCAGTTAAGACTGCAGGCTTTACTGGTGTTCAGGTGCATTCTGCCCATGGCTATCTATTCAGCCAGTTTTTAAGCCCGCGCAGCAATCTGCGCACCGATCAGTATGGCGGCACATTGGCCAATCGCGCCCGTGCTCTGTTAGATGCGGTAGCTGCAGTGCGCAAGGCAGTGGGGCCAGATTTCCCGGTGTCGGTTAAGCTCAATAGTGCCGATTTCCAGAAGGGCGGGTTTGACTTTGAGGACAGTCTGCAAGTGGTGCAATGGCTTGAGCAGGCCGGTGTCGATTTGATTGAAATCTCCGGTGGTACCTACGAGCAGCCAAAGCTGCTGGGTCTGCAGGGTATGGAGGAAGAGGAAAAGCAGGAGGTGGCTGAATCGACCATGGTACGCGAGGCCTACTTTGTAGATTTTGCCCTGGCCATGCAGGAAAAAGTCAGTATCCCGCTGATGGTTACCGGCGGCTTCCGTCAGCGACTGGCGATGGAACAGGCTCTGGAGAGCGGCAGCGCCGATGTGGTTGGTCTGGGCCGCCCCATGTGTGTGATGACCGATGCGCCGACGCAGTTGATGGAAGGCCTGGAAGAATTGCCCCGCTATGAAAATGAACTATCTCTGTTTCCCAGCTGGCTAGGGTTTTTGGGTAAAGTAAAAAGCCTGCGCGCCATGGCTGGTTTTGCTGTGCAATATTGGTTTTATGGGCAGATTGATGCCATAGGCCGCACTGGCCAGGCTAACGCCGAGCTAACCGTCGTAAAAGCCACCCAGGAAACCATGGCACTGCAAAAAAAGCTGACCAAATAAGAGTTTGATCTAGGAGGCTGGTTCGCCGCAGGCCTGATTGGCAGGCACCGCAATATCCATCAGTTTTGGGTTGGGGAGTGTAAGGGCTGTCATCATCGCGGCGTATTCCTCACCACTGCCTACTTGCAGTCGGGGGTTATGCTGCATTTCCTCACCAATACTGCTTTTTGACCAGCCTTTGTAATCATGGCCCGGATAAACCTCGGTGTCTTCGGGCAGCTTTAGCAGTACCTGGCAGAGGCTATGGTACTGGGCCAAAGCATCACCATTTTGAAAATCAGTGCGTCCGGTGCCGCGAATCAATAAAGTGTCACCGCTAAACAGCATGCCATGCTCGGGCGCATAAAAACTGTAGGAGTCATCGGTGTGCCCCGGTGTGTAGATAACCTCGAGTTGAATATCTCCAACCATTATCTGATCTGAATGACTAAAGGTTTTGCTGACACAGTTCGCCATAGACTGCTCGCCCATCATGGTGATGCAGCTGGTGTGCTCACGCAATGCACCCAGGGCGGTAATATGGTCTGCATGGGTGTGGGTATCCAGGCAGAACTTAAGTTGCAGATTGAGTTGCTCCAACAGACTGAGATAGCTGTCGGTATTGGTGATTACCGGGTCGATCAGCAGTGCATCACCGCTTTTAGAATCCCCCAGCAGGTAGGTGTAGGT
>CAXAJC010000011.1:0-24950 GCA_963969005.1 uncultured Cellvibrionales bacterium
ATAGTATCCAGCCCCACCGCTTTTATCTTGCTAGCATTGCCCGCGGTACCAAAGGCTTCATAACGGGCCATGGCAATATCTCTCATCGCGGTGATGGTTTCTTTAAGGTAGGAGCGGGGGTCAAAGGCCGCTGGATTTTCCGCCAAATAGCGCCGCACGGCACCGGTGGAAGCCAGGCGCAAATCTGTGTCGATATTGATTTTGCGCACACCATATTTAATGCCTTCACAAATCTGCTCGACTGGCACACCATAGGTCTCGGGGATTTCACCGCCGTACTGATTAATGATCGCCAACCACTCCTGAGGTACTGAGGACGAACCATGCATCACCAGATGAGTGTCGGGAATGCGCTGGTTAATTTCTTTGATTCGATCAATGGCCAGAATATCGCCTGTGGGAGGGCGACTAAATTTGTAGGCTCCATGGCTGGTGCCACAGGCGATAGCCAGTGCATCCACATGGGTTTTGGAGACAAAATCTGCCGCTTCTTCAGGGTCGGTAAGCATCTGCTCCTGAGAAAGAGTCCCCTCTGCGCCAACGCCGTCCTCTTCCCCTGCCTGACCGGTTTCCAGAGAACCGAGACAGCCCAGTTCACCCTCAACAGATACGCCACAAGCATGTGCCATTTCGACAGAACGGCGGGTAACATCAATATTGTAGTCGTAGCTGGAAGGGGTTTTGCCATCTTCCATCAATGAACCATCCATCATTACCGAGGTGAAGCCAAGCTGAATAGAGCGCTGACAAATTGCCGGGCTGGTACCATGATCCTGATGCACACAAACCGGGATGTCTGGCCACTCTTCTACCGCAGCCTGTATCAAATGACGCAAAAATGGAGCACCGGCATATTTTCGCGCCCCTGCAGATGCCTGAACAATCACCGGACTATCAGTCTGTTTTGCCGCCAGCATGATGGCGCGCATCTGTTCAAGGTTATTGACGTTAAAAGCAGGTACCCCATATTGATACTCTGCTGCATGATCTAGCATCTGTCGCAATGAAATTAATGCCATAGTCTCTTCCTTCCGTTAAATCCAAACTGACTTTTAACTCTGCGCCCGTCGTTCAAGAATGACAACTGCGGGCAACTCCTTGCCTTCCACATATTCCAAAAATGCACCGCCTCCTGTTGAAATATAGGAAACCTGGTCGGTGATGTCATATTTATCCACTGCGGCAAGGGTATCTCCGCCTCCGGCGATGGAGAAACCTGTGCTTTTTGCAATGGCTAAAGAAATCGCCTTGGTGCCCTCACCAAATTGATCAAACTCAAAGACACCCACTGGGCCATTCCAAATAATGGTGCCCATGGACGCAATAATGCCGGACAGATTGCGTGCCGATTCCGGGCCTATATCAAAAATCATATCGTCTTCGGCAACATCGTCCACAGAGATCGTTCTGGCTTCGGCGATTTCAGAAAACTCTTTGCCGACCACTACATCTGTTGGCAGCGGAATATTAACTTTGGCCATTAACGCCTGAGCGGCAGGAACTAAATCTGGTTCATATAGGGACTTACCCACTGGCTTGCCCGCAGCGGCAAGAAAAGTATTGGCGATACCGCCTCCAACAATTAATTGATTAACCTTGTCTGCCAAAGTTTCCAGCACCATTAATTTTGTCGACACTTTTGAGCCACCCACTATGGCCGCGACTGGCGCTGCCGGTGCGGCAATGGCCTGCTCCAGGGCATCCAGCTCTCTGGCCAGAAGTGGGCCAGCACAGGCGATAGGAGCAAACTCGGCAACCCCATAGGTGGAGGCCTGAGCGCGGTGGGCGGTGCCAAAGGCATCCATAACAAAGATATCGCAAAGCGTGGCATAGCTTTTGGCGAGAATATCATCGTTCGTTTTTTCACCGGGATTAAAGCGTACATTTTCCAGCATTAGAATCTCACCATCAGCCTGCTCCAGGCCATTAGTCCAACTCTGCTCAACCCTGATGCTCTGCCCCAACAGATCACCCAGATGCCTGGCCACAGGAGCCATGCTGAAGTCCTGATGATATTCACCTTCTGTGGGGCGTCCGAGATGGGACATCAAAATAACTTTTGCGCCGGCATCAACTGCATATTGAATGGTGGGTAGCGCCGCTCTGATTCTGGCGTCGCTGGTCACTCTGCCATCTCTGACAGGGACATTTAGATCTTCTCGGATAAGAACCCTTTTACCTGTGAGGTCCTGGTCGGTCATTAACTTGACGGTCATCGTAATCCTTAATAGCGGTGGTTTATGCTTACTGGTTGGCTGAAGGTTGCCCCTGCCAAGCCAGCAAAGTGTCGAGCATTCTATTGGCGTAACCCCATTCGTTGTCGAACCAAATTAACACTTTAACTAATTTTTTCTGACTTACTTTAGTTTGGCTGGCATCAACAATGCCGCTGCGTGGATCATGGTTGAAGTCGCAGGATGCCAGAGGCTCCTCGGTATAACCCAACACCCCATTGAGGCTACCATTAGCGGCAGCAGCAAGGGCACTGTTGACGGTGAAGGTGTCCACATCAGTATTGAGCATAACGGAGAGGTCTATAGCCGAGACATTCAATGTGGGGACACGCATAGCCTGGGCTTGAAAGCGGCCCGTGAGTTCCGGCAGCAGACGATCTATACCCAGAGCCAAACCAGTATCTACCGGAATAATTGACTGCATCGCCGCACGGGTCTTGCGCAGGTCCGTGTGATGATAGGCATCAATCACCGGCTGATCGTTCATGGCAGAGTGGATAGTCGTTATTACACCCCCATCAATACCAAAAGCATCATCCAGAACCTTGATCACTGGCACCACGCAATTGGTCGAACAGGACGCCGCGGAGACAATAGTTTCATCACCGGTCAACAAGTGCTGATTGATACCATAGACAATGGTGGCGTCTACAGTGGACTCGGCGGGCTGGGAGAAAAGAACATGTTTTGCGCCGCTGGCCAAATGCTGCTCTGCGGTCTGACGATCAGTGAAGGAACCACTGCATTCCAATACTACATCAACGGCCAGAGCCTGCCAGGGCAGCTGATCGAGCTGTTGATTATGGAGGACTTTTATTTTATCGCCATTAATAATAAGTGAGTCTTCAATTACATCAACAGTACCAGTAAATCTGCCATGAGTTGAATCATAACGGGTCAAATGAGCAATTGTTTTACTGTCAGCTGGTTCATTGATTGCCACGATCTGCACCCGGTCGCGAGCTCCTGATTCATACAGGGCTCGCAACACTGAACGGCCAATGCGGCCATAGCCATTAATGGCTACGCGAATCATTAACCGACAATCTCCAGCACGTTAGAGACAACATTGTCGACGGTGAAACCAAACTCTTTTAGCAGCACATCGCCGGGGGCAGATTCACCAAAGCTGGTCATACCAACAACGCGGCCATCCAGACCAACAAACTTGTGCCAGTAGTCGGCGTGCAAAGCTTCCACTGCAACCCGGGCGCGCACTGAGGGCGGCAACACTGAATCGCGATAGTCGGCATCCTGGGCGGAGAAGATCTCGGCACAGGGCATGGACACAACACGGGCCAGAATACCTTTATCTGCCAGCTGTTCTGCTGCCTGCATTGCCAGATCCACCTCTGACCCTGTGGCAATCAAGATCGCCTGAGGTGCGTCGCAGTCTTTAAGGATGTAACCGCCGCGGGAAATAGCCGCTACCTGACCTCCTGTGCGAGGCATTGGGGTCAGGCCTTGACGGCTAAACACCAGTGCCGCCGGACCATCGCGACGCTCAATGGCGCTTTTCCAGCTCACCGCAGATTCCACTGTGTCACAGGGACGCCAGGTGTGCAGGTTGGGCGTGGCGCGCAATGCGCTCAACTGTTCCACCGGCTGGTGAGTGGGCCCATCTTCACCCAGACCAATAGAGTCATGAGTGTAAACAAAGATGCTCTGCTGTTTCATCAGCGCAGCCATGCGCACAGCATTGCGAGCGTATTCCATAAACATCAGAAAGGTTGCACCGTAGTTAATAAAGCCGCCGTGCAGAGCGATACCATTCATCATGGCACTCATACCAAACTCGCGCACACCATAATAGATGTAATTGCCGTCGGCATTATCACCAGTGATATCTTTGGAGCCAGACCAGATAGTAAGGTTTGAACCCGCCAGATCCGCAGAGCCGCCCAATAATTCAGGCAACATTGGGCCATAGGCATTGAGACAGTTCTGAGAAGCTTTACGAGAAGCCACTTTTTCCATCTTGTCCTGACAATCTTGAATATAGGCATCAGCCTGAGCACTAAAGTCTGCAGGCAAGTCGCCATTGGCACGACGCTCAAACTCAGCGGCCAGCTCTGGATGGGCAGTGCGGTATGCCACCAGTTGCTTGTTCCAAGCGGCCTGCGCGGCAGTACCTTTTTCAACGCCATTCCAGCCAGCGTAATGATCGGCGGGAATGTCAAATGGTGCGTGTTCCCAACCAAGCTGTTTACGGGTCAGCGCCACTTCGTCCACACCAAGTGCAGCGCCGTGACAATCTTCTTTGCCCTGCTTGTTCGGTGAGCCAAAACCAATAATGGTTTTGCAGCAAATCAATGTGGGCTTGTCAGTTTCGGCATGGGCCTGGTCAATCGCCGCTTTAATGGCATCGCTATCATGGCCATCCACATTGGGGATAACCTGCCAGCCGTAGGATTCAAAACGCGCTGGCGTATCATCACTAAACCAACCTTCAACCTCGCCGTCGATTGAAATGCCATTGTCATCATAAAATGCCACCAACTTGCCCAGCTTCAGGGTACCAGCCAGGGAGCAAACTTCATGGGAAATGCCTTCCATCAGGCAACCATCACCGAGGAAGGTGTAGGTGTTGTGATCAACAATATCGTGACCGGGACGATTAAACTGGCCCCCCAGTACCTTTTCCGCCAGAGCCATACCCACAGCATTACTGATGCCCTGACCCAGAGGGCCGGTGGTGGTCTCTACGCCCGGCGCATAACCGTATTCCGGGTGACCCGGCGTCTTGGAATGTAACTGGCGGAAGTTTTTAATCTCATCAATAGGCAGGTCATAGCCACTGAGATGCAACAGAGAATACAGGAGCATGGAGCCATGGCCATTGGACAGCACAAAGCGATCGCGGTTAGTCCAGTTGGGGTCTGCCGGATTGTGGCTAAGATAGTCGTTCCAGAGTACTTCGGCAATATCTGCCATGCCCATAGGAGCACCCGGATGTCCACTGTTAGCCTGTTGCACAGCATCCATACTGAGGGCGCGAATAGCATTAGCAAGGTCTCGACGTGAGGCCATGTTTTATCACTCCTGAAACGGGAAATTGGGAAGCGGCCATTGTCCCTCAGACAGCCTTCTCAGTAAACCGATATTCATTATTTGCACCACTTTTTGGGTACGCACATAACTTAATCACCAGAACCGCCACAACTCTTATATAAAAATATTTTGATATATAAAACACCTTGTGTTAAAGTCCCGCGCAATGACGAATCTCAGCTCCACTTCGACCGCTCCACAGGATGCAGGAATCCTGGATATCAGTGCCATTACCGCCCTGAGTAAGGCTGCGGGGGACCCATTGCGGATGCAGGTGTTAAAGGTGCTGCAGCAAAATGCCTATGGTGTGTTAGAGCTGTGCCAGATTTTTGATATTCGCCAGTCCGCCATGAGCCATCATTTAAAGATTCTGGCCAATGCCGGACTGGTGGCCACCAGGCGTGAGGGCACGACTATTTTTTATCGCCGCAATCCACGCAATGACAACAGGGAACTGCAACAGTTACAGCAGACTCTGTTTGACAGCATTGACAAAGCAGGTCTGGACTCGGCAATTGAAGAGCATTTAAAGCAGATCAATGCAGAGCGCGCCACAGCATCGGTTGAGTTCTTTAACCGCAATGTGTCCCGGTTTGAAGAGAACCAGGATCTGATTGCCAGCTGGTCTGACTATGGCGACAGCGTTGAGAGCTTCCTCGACAGCAGTATTGCCGCTACAGGCATCGCCGTTGAAGTAGGCCCTGGTTATGGCCAGTTTCTGGGCAAACTATCCACGAGCTTTGACCAAGTCGTGGCGCTGGACAATAGTGCCGAGATGCTTGAGCGGTGCCAGAGTAGAGCCGCCCAGCAGGGGCTGCAGAACATAGAGTTTATTCTGGGTGATACCTCAGTGGCCCAGCAGCGCCATATCAAAGCCGACTGCCTGTCATTAAATATGGTACTGCACCACAACCCAGCGCCAGCAGAGATTATTGCCCACTGCGCTAGCTTACTGGCTCCCAAGGGGGTGCTGTTGGTGACAGATCTGTGCGCCCATGATCAGGAATGGGTAAAAGAAAGCTGTGGGGACTTTTGGCTCGGATTTGAGCCGGAAGAATTAACCCACTGGGCAACGTCGGCTGGTCTGGTCGAGGGCAATAGCCTGTACCTGACCCAGCGCAATGGCTTTCGCATTCAGTTGCGACAGTTCAGTGCCGGAAGCACTGCTATTTAGAAAGGAAAAGTGATGTCTAGTTATAATATATTTACGTCTGAGTCTGTATCTGAAGGCCACCCGGATAAAATGGCCGATCAGATTTCTGATGCGGTTCTGGATGCGATTCTCAAAGACGACCCAAATGCCAGGGTAGCCGTCGAAACATTGGTAAAAACCGGTATGGCCATTATTGCCGGCGAAGTGCGCACCGATACCTATGTGGATCTGGAGGACATTGTCCGTGAGGTGATTAAAGGCATAGGCTATGACCACTCAGATGTAGGCTTTGATGGCAACTCCTGTGCCGTGCTTAACGCGATTGGCAAACAGTCCAGTCATATCGCCCAGGGTGTTGATTCTGCGGAGAATAAAGATTTAGGTGCCGGGGACCAGGGCCTGATGTTTGGCTACGCCAACAATGAAACCTCTGTTCTGATGCCCGCGCCCATTTTTTATGCTCATCGTTTGGTGGAGCGTCAAGCCGAGTTACGCAAAGCAGGGGCTCTTAACTGGTTGCGCCCGGACGCAAAAAGTCAGGTGACGCTGCGCTATGACCAAGGCAAGCCTGTCGCTATAGATGCGGTGGTGCTGTCCACCCAGCACTCCCCCGACGTTGAACAAGAGGATTTGCGCGAAGCTGTGCTCAACGAAATTATTCGCCCAGTGTTGCCGGAAGAATGGCTCCACGACGACACCCAGTACCATATTAACCCCACCGGCCAATTTGAGATTGGTGGCCCCATGGGTGACTGTGGCCTGACCGGACGCAAGATTATTGTTGATACCTATGGTGGCATGGCTCACCACGGTGGCGGCGCTTTCTCGGGCAAGGATCCTACCAAGGTGGATCGCTCGGCGGCCTATGCGGGCCGATATGTAGCCAAGAATATTGTGGCCGCCGGCATTGCTGATCGCTGCGAGATTCAAGTGTCCTACGCCATTGGCGTGTCGGAGCCCACCTCCATTAGCGTCAATACCTTTGGAACCGGCAAATTGCCAGACCATGAAATTATTGCCCTGATCCGTGACAACTTCGATCTGCGCCCCAGAGGCCTGATTGAAATGCTCGATCTGCGCCGACCCATTTACCAGGCAACCGCTTCCTATGGCCACTTTGGTCGCGAGGAAGAAAACTTCACCTGGGAAAAAACCGATAAAGCAGCAGTGCTGAGAAAAGCCCTGTAACTTCTTTTGAAAACCGACTTTTTATAGGTAACTAATATGATCGCAACAGTCCAATCTATCGATAGCAATAAAAAGGCTTTCGACGACTACAAAGTAGCAGATATCAGCCTTGCCGATTGGGGCAAGAAAGAAATCTCAATTGCCGAATCTGAAATGCCTGCCCTTATGGCCCTGCGCGAGAAGTACCGCGCCGAGCAACCTCTGGCAGATGCTCGTATATTAGGCTGTATCCATATGACCATTCAGACCGCAGTGCTGATTGAGACATTAGAAGCCCTAGGTGCCGAGGTTCGCTGGACCTCTTGCAATATCTTCTCTACCCAGGACCATGCAGCAGCTGCCATCGCCGCTAATGGCACACCGGTGTTCGCTTGGAAAGGCGAAACCGAAGAAGAGTACGAATGGTGCCTTGAACAGCAGGTATTGAAAGACGGTGTTCCCTGGAATGCCAATATGATTCTGGATGATGGCGGCGACTTAACCGCGCTGTTACATCAAAAATACCCACAGGTGCTGGATGCGGTACATGGGATTACTGAAGAGACCACTACTGGTGTCCACCGCCTGTATGAAATGTTGGAGTCTGGGGAGTTAAAAGTCCCGGCGATCAATGTTAATGATTCTGTAACCAAGTCCAAGTGCGACAACAAATATGGCTGTCGTCATAGCCTCAATGATGCGGTTAAGCGCGCCACTGACCATCTGCTGTCAGGCAAAAAAGCCGTGGTGGTTGGCTATGGTGATGTGGGCAAAGGCTCCGCCCAGTCACTGCGTCAGGAAGGCATGATTGTTAAGGTCACTGAGTGCGATCCAATCTGTGCCATGCAGGCTTGCCTCGATGGCTTTGAAGTTGTTTCAACCTACATTGGTGGAGACGCGGCCAACGGTGTTAATACCGAGTTGCTGGCCAATACAGATATGCTGGTTACCAGCACTGGTAACTACAATGTCTGCGGTGCAGATATTCTCGCTGCTCTTAAAAGTGGCTGCGTAGTGTGCAACATTGGTCACTTCGACAACGAGATCGACACCGCCTATATGCGCACCACCTGGGAATGGGACGAGATCAAACCCCAGGTACACAAGGTTTATCGCGACCGTGCTACCAATGATCATCTGCTGTTGCTGGCCGAAGGTCGCCTGGTAAATCTTGGCAATGCTACTGGTCACCCAAGCCGAATTATGGATGGCTCATTTGCCAATCAGGTACTGGCTCAAATCGAACTCTACAAGCAGCAGTTTGCTGCCCAGGACGCTGCCAGCAAAGCGGCATTGTTGCGTGTAGAAGTATTGCCCAAGCACCTTGATGAAGAAGTAGCTCGTCATATGGTTGGTGGGTTTGGTGGTGTGATTACTAAACTGAGTCAGGCTCAGGCTGACTATATTAATGTGCCTGTTGAAGGTCCATTTAAAGGCGATAGTTACAAATACTAATCAATAGGTATAAACACCCGGTGGTTCTGGACTCAGTTGAGAGGTGTTGGGGTGTTAGAACGCCATGGAGATCCTTCGCTGTGCTTAGCATGCCCTGTGCAGCCAAGGATCTCCCTCAGACTAACAGCAAAACAGGAAGTCAGTTTCATGAAGAACAACCCACATATCAGTTTCGAATTCTTTGCCGCAAAGACCCCAGAGGGTCGCGAGAAACTGAAAAGTACCTGCAGGGAACTTGATAAATTCAGTCCTGAATTTTATTCAGTGACCTATGGTGCCGGTGGCTCAACCAGAGATACTACCAAAGATATAGTGCTGGATATTCAGGCGGACGGCTATGCCGCTGCGCCCCACCTTTCTGTTGGCGGCGACAGTCAGGCTGATGTAATCGAACTGGTGCAGTCCTATAAAAAGGCCGGTGTCGATAAGCTGGTAGCACTGCGGGGAGACCTGCCCTCTGGTATTGGCGGCACCAAACAGCTGGTTCATGCCAATGAACTGGTCACATTAATTCGTCAGCATAGCGGCGATCATTTTGAAATCAATGTCGCAGCATATCCGGAGATTCACCCCGAGGCGGAGAGTTACAGCAAGGATGTCTTTTGGCTCGGCGAAAAATTTAATGCCGGTGCCGATCGAGCAATCACACAGTATTTTTATAATCCGGATGCCTATTTTCGATTTATCGATGACTGTAGTGCCGCCGGCATTGATAAGCCCATAGTGCCCGGCATTATGCCCCTAACCAACTATCATAATCTGGTGCGCTTTTCCGATAACTGTGGTGCGGATATTCCTCGCTGGTTGCGCTGGCAACTAAAAGAGCGCAGCGATAATCCAGAAGACCTCATCAAATACGGAATCGATGTAGTCAGCAAACTATGTGAAGATCTTCTGGCTGGCGGCGCACCAGGTCTGCATTTTTATACGATGAATCAATGGCAGATTTCTGATACCTTGTGTCGCAATCTGGGCCTTCCTGTAAAGGCTCTTTAAACCAAGAGCGAGCCATGCGTATACCGCGAGTTTTTACCACGGAGCAGTTAGATGTCGGCGGCCTTATCGAGCTTGATAAAGGCCCGGCGCGACATCTTACCTCTGTGTTGCGGATGAAGGCGGGCCAGGCATTTATTCTGTTTAATGGTCAGGGTGGAGAATTTTCCGCTGAGCTGGTACAAGCCAAAAAAGACAGAGCTACAGCAAAGATCACCGGGTTTACTGGAACTGATCGAGAGTCACCATTGCAACTGCATCTAGGTATTGGTATTTCCCGGGGCGAGCGCATGGACTGGATTATGCAGAAAGCCACCGAACTTGGTATCAGTCAGATAAGTCCCATCTTTAGCGCCCGCTGCGAAGTCAAACTCAGCGGTGAGCGACTCGATAAAAGAATCAAACATTGGCAGCAAATTGCCATCAGCGCCTGCGAACAGTCGCAGCGCAATTTCGTGCCAACCATTAACAGAGCGGTAAATCTGGACCAGTGGGTAAGCAGCTGCGACTCGAGTTTAAAATTAGTGCTGCACCATCGCACAGAAAAGCGCCTCCATGAAATGGTCAATACAGACAACAGCATTGGTATTTTAGTGGGCCCGGAGGGGGGCCTCAGTGAGATAGAAATTGAACAAGCCATGGCACAGAACTTTCAATCTCTGGCCATGGGTCCCAGAGTACTGCGCACAGAAACTGCTCCTCTGGCAGCAATCAGTATTATTCAATCCATCTGGGGTGATATGGGCTAGGCCCGTAGCTAATGATCTCCGTGGCCCACGAATTACATATTCAAAAATTTCTCTCTACCCTTTTGTTAACAATTAGCACACTGGCTCAGGGGGCCATTTTTGGCGACGGCGATCTGGCCAATGGTATTGAAGACGGGCGCATCTCTGCGCCAGCCTATCTTCTTGAGGCTGTCGGTACTATTTTTTGTGATGGCGGCCTGCGCGGTACTGGCACTCATATTGATACAGGCATGGCCGCGGACAATAATCAGCCAGCCATTATTGTCACTGCCGCCCATGTATTATTTGATGCAAATACCGGGGAGCCTTTTGCCAGCTGTAGTTATAGGCCTGAAAATAAACGTCTCAGATCCGTGCCCTTTGCACAAATTTCCAGCCACAGTTACCAACCCTTAATCAGCGACAAGTTGCGCCAGTCGGAGACCGATATTGTGTTTGTTGCACTACAGCGCAAGCCCTATCAAAAAGGCCTTAGGCTGGCCCCACCAGAAACCCATACCGACCTGTTGTTGCTGGGGTATAACGGGGAGACGGAACGGATTGATGTTAGCACCGACTGCCAGATATTCAGCTCTGCAAATTTTAATAGTGAGTACTTACTACTACATAATTGCGATGCAGAAAAAGGGGCTTCTGGAGGGCCACTGATAAAAGCAGGGTCAGATCAGAAACACAGCAATAGTCAAAATGAGGTGGTGGCTGTCCATGGAGGCACTCTGACCAGCGCCGGGCATGGGGCCCCGGGTGCAATTGTGCAGCCGGAGCGATGGATCAATCAGGCGCGCCGAATAGACCTGGCTATACTTCGCCGTCTGCAGGAGTTCCTTGCATATCTGGGTAGGGGTTCTGCAGATTAAATTCGACTGACCGGACAAAACCGGGGATATCAATGCCCTGCTCTGACAGGCTTAACTCGGCTTCATCAATCAGGGTTTCTCCAAACCGGTAAATCACATCCAACTCAGCATTATCTGCACGGCTGGCATAAGCGTCAGCATTGGCGATGGCTTGTTTCCGGCGAGACAAATAGTCTCCATAGTCATCTCCGTAACGAACAGACAACATTGAGTCCACCTGCTCAGGTGACAGCACTACAGCCGTAGCGTTGTTGCCACCAAATCCCTTGGAATTAATAAACGACACATGCATTTTGCGTTCACTGGTATCCATATCATTGAGAGCAAAACGCGCGCGCTCCTGATGAACATCCGACGCAATTGAAGTAATCGTTTTGATACCGGGAATAACATTGTATTTAAAAGTACCCAGGGCAGACACCAGCTGATCACCACTGGCCGTGGACAGGGAATGTCCCACATAGGCCTTGGCCGCGGTAACCGGCCAGTCATAAATATCAAAAGCCGCGGCAACACGATCAATCAACTCCGACTCGGTGGTACGGTTGGCAGGGGTGCTGGAACCGTGGGCATGGACAAAGCTGTGCTGCTGAACTGTTTCTTTACCAACAATACTAATGGCTGAGGCTACGGCCTTGGCGAAGGAGATATAGTTACCTACACCAGGCGCAGAAATAGATTTCTTAACGCCATCAGCATTAATAAACACCTCTGGCACTGCGCCATGGATATCGGCACCCAGTTCAACCGCTAGAGCATCGTCCATAAGTACTAAATACTGAGTTGCCTCAGCCAAGGTAAAGCCACAATTGTGACCAAAGGGGCGGCTGGCACGACGCCAGTCTGGGGTATCAGAGCCATCGAGTTTGCACAGATTCTCGTCGCTGGCCAGAGCGCTCATATTGGCAAAGCCTTCGGATACTTCTGGCACCAGTGCCGCCTCGGCATTGCCAACAATCGCCACGCGGCGGCGGCCATTGCGAATATCACGCACTGCTGCCTGCAGCACATAGAGGAAGGTTGCACAGGCACCAGTAATCGCCTCCGTGTGGCCAACACTACCCAGCACATAGGCATTAATAAAATCGGCGGGCATAGAATTCAGGCCCAAGGGCATCTGTTTGGCCGTGGTGCGAACACCTTTTTGGCGGCCCTGCAGCAGGCCGCTAAAACCCTCTTCCGTCAACTGACCTAGAGCGCTTGAGGAGTAGACTCCAACTTGGTCTGGATTAACATGGGAAGCAATAACATCCCAGTCAATGCCAGTGGAATGGATAGCATCGCTGCTACCCAGCAGCGCCATTTGCAAGCTCTTGGGGTGGAAGCGACTATTGTAATGATTAGCGGGATCAAATCCGCGGGGTAGCTGACCGCCAGCTTTTGAGGCCAGTTCGTAGTGAGACTCGATTAAATAATCACTCATTGCGGAAGCGGTAACTTCTACTCTGCCATCGTCTACATCGCGAACCTGCCAATCATCAGGGCAGTTACTGGGCAGATCGCGCTTGACCATAGTGAAGACAATTTTCTCGCCTTCCCCATGACTAAAGCTAATCTTTTTATTGCCAGGCACGGCTGCGGGATCAAAGCTTTCAATCCGACGCACCAATGTCCCATCAAGGACTTCGACTCTGTATTTAGCCTCTACGGCCTCTGCCGTCAATACATTGCCCTGCGAGTCGATATAACCCTGATCCTGCTTGGTCACACAACCCATCAGGCAAGCCAGGCCAACCACTGTTTTTGTCTGCTCTGCGGCTGATAGCGACTCAAATACCATACGGCGAAAGCCCTGGTGAGAAGAGCTGCGACCAGCGGCATTGTAACCACCGAAACCAACAATAACGGGCAGGGATTGAGTCATGCAGAACCTTTGTAAAATTATTAACGATTAAGAGTAAAGTTTAGGCGCTAAATGGATTAGTATATTTTGTTTTATGGCCAACTAAACAAACTATTTAGCCATATTGTGCTATATTTTCGAGACTATGGCATTCCACCTCACCCTTTTACTCTGTGACAATATGCTGGTTACCGGCACTAGCCTGGCAGCAGAACTATTTAATTTTGCCGAGGCCATGGCCCGTGCCACTAAACATCCCGCGGCACGGGATGTGATTATTCAGCGTGTCACCCCCGATGGGCTGCCGGTTCAGACCTCTTCAGGATTTGAATTTCATGCAACTCATTGCCTTGACGATAAGTTAAGCAGCGATCTGATTCATATTCCCGCCCTGTGGCGCAACCCGCGGCCTGCGGTAGCAAAATACCAAGACTATATTCCCTGGCTGCAGGAGCAGCATCAAAAAAATACCAGCATTACCGCAGTGGGTACCGGAGTATGTTTTCTCGCCGAAGCCGGGCTGCTCGATGGCAAACCCGCAACCACTCACTGGCATTATTTTGACCAGCTACAGGCGGCCTACCCGCAGGTACAGCTTGAGCGACAGCACTTCACTACTCAGGCGGGCAATATTTACTGTGCCGCTAGTGTCAACGCCATGGCCGAGTTGATCGTCTATCAGGTGGAGCGGATATTTGGCCGGGTCATAGCCCGTCAGGCCCAGCGCAATTTCTTTCATGAGATTCGCAATATTGCCGAACCTGTTGATATGACTGGTAAACAGCGCAGCACGCATGGTGACGAAGCGATTGCCCAGGCACAGATATGGATTCAGGATAATTTAAGCAAACCCCTGCTGATGAATGATATTGCCAGTCAATTTGGTATGTCACAGCGCACCTTTCATCGCCGATTTACCCAGGCGGTGGGCAGCAAGCCCAGTGATTATTTAACCGAAGTACGCATGACTTTTGCCTGTGATCTTTTGAAAAATACTGATTTATCGATTTTGGAAATTGCCAATTACAGCGGCTATCCGGAAGCCAGCTGGTTTTCATCGCGATTTAAACAGTGGTCCGGCAATACGCCCAAGGCTTACAGGAATACAGTACGTGCCAAGTTGTTCAGTTGATTAAAGCGGAAAAGACAAGGGCCGCGACTGCAGCCCTTGGAAGCTAGATAATACGAATACGAACTACGCCTTCAACAGCCGCGATAGCCCCTGCAATGCCCTGATCAAGCTCACCCTCAACATCAATAATGTTGTAGGCAATGTCACCACGGCTTTTGTTGACCATATCCACAACATTGAGTTCAGCGTCGGCCAGAATCGACAACACGCTGCCCAATACTTTAGGCACATTGCTGTTAGTAAACGTAATGCGAGAACCACCATTGCGTGCCATTTTGGTCGGCGGGTAGTTTACTGAATTATGGATATTGCCGTTCTCAAGATAATCCATTAGCTGGTCGGCAGCCATCACTGCACAGTTCTCCTCCGCTTCCTCGGTGCTGGCACCAATGTGCGGCATGAGCAATACATCTTTGCGGCCCAACAGAGCCGGCGCGGGGAAGTCACTGATATAGCCAGCGATAGTGCCATTGTCTAGAGCAGCAACCATATCGTCAGTGCTGACAATCTCTTCGCGAGCAAAATTCAGAATCTTGGCATTGCTCTTCATTAACGCCAATGTATCTTTATTAATCAGATGTTTAGTCGCTGGAATCGCTGGCACATGGAGCGTTATAAAGTCAGCATTGGCGAGCAGTGATTCTATGCTGTCCATGCGCTGCACCCTGCTGGACAGTTGCCATGCCGCTTCAACCGAGATAGCTGGATCATAGCCAATAACATTCATGCCCAGATCCAGTGCCAGATTGGCAATAATGGAACCAATAGCTCCAAGGCCCACGACACCCAGCGTTTTGCCTGTTATTTCTGAGCCGGCAAAGCGCTTCTTTTCTTTTTCCAGCAGCTTGCCCATTTCACCGGAGTCATCCATGTGGCCCAGTTCCTGGACATAATTCATGCCACCATAAATATCCCGAGAGCCCAACAGCAGGCCAGCAACAATCAATTCTTTTACCGCATTGGCATTGGCACCTGGTGTGTTAAACACCACAATACCCTGCTCTGTGTAAGCTTCAGTGGGGATATTATTGGTGCCTGCCCCTGCGCGAGCCACGGCCACCAGGCTAGCTGGCACCTCTTCATTGTGTAGTTTCTGGCTGCGTAAAATAAAGCCTTCCGGTGCCTCAGATTCACTGGAAACAGCATATTTATCTTCAGCAAAACGGCTTAAACCTTTGGAAGAAATGGCGTTGTAGGTACGGATTTTATACATCTTTTCTCTCAGTATCAGGTAACAAAAGTAGCTGTGAAATTATTGGCTGACGGTCTCATAAGCCCAATCGAGCCATGGCAGCAGAGCTCTAACATCGGCTTCTTCAACAGTGGCGCCGCACCAGATGCGCAGACCAGCAGGAGCATCGCGATAGGCGCCAATATCATAGGCGACCCCTTCAGCATCCAGCAATTTAACAATCTGTTTAACCTGATCGGCTTCAAGATCAAGAGTCAGGCAGACACTGGTATTGGACGTTTGATCTTCTTCCTGAGCCAGAAAATGGGCCCAGCTTCGGGTTGCAACAAACTCTCTCAGAACGTCCAGATTAGCTTCCGACTTGGCAATAGCTGCGGGCAGTCCACCGATGGAGCGAATCCAGTCCAGTGCATCCAGATAGTCAGCAACGCAGAGCATAGATGGTGTATTTATAGTTTCACCGCGGAAGATACCTTCGATCAATTTGCCACCTTTGGTGAGGCGGAAAATTTTTGGCAGAGGCCAGGCTGGGGTATAGGTCTCCAGACGCTCCACAGCGCGAGGACTAAGAATAAGCATACCGTGGGCGCCTTCACCACCCAGCACTTTCTGCCAGCTGTAGGTAATCACATCGAGTTTTTCCCAGGGCATATCCATCGCAAAGACAGCGGAAGTGGCATCACAGATGGTCAGGCCCGTACGATCATCACTGATCCAGTCAGCATTGGGGACCTTGACCCCGGCGGTGGTGCCATTCCAGGTAAAAATACAATCATGGTCTGGGTTGGCCTGGTTCATGTCTGGCAACAGGCCATATTCGGCGATATAACTATTGAGTTGATCCAGCTTTAACTGTTTTGTGGCATCAGTAAACCAACCCAAGCCAAAAGATTCCCAGGCAAAAATATCTACAGGTCGGGCACCCAGTAGAGACCACATAATCATTTCTACCGCGCCAGTATCCGATGCCGGAACAACACCAACTCTGTAACCTTCGGGCAGACCCAGAATCTCTGCGGTATCAGCACAGGCACGGCCCAGAGCTGTTTTGCCCACAGCGGAGCGATGTGAGCGGCCAAGGGTAGTAATATCCAGATTGGCAACATCGTATCCCGGGCGTTTTGAGCAAGGCCCGGAAGAAAAATTAGGGTTATTGGGTTTGCTTGTCGGCTTCATGATGGCACTCATCTGAATGGCTCAAAAAAAGGGGCTACATAGTACCTATAGGTCGCTTATAGATAAAGCGTTTTCCCAATATAGTCGCTATGTAAGCACTGCTAGTAAAATACGTTGGGCAAAAAAAATACGCTGTCGGTACAGCGTATTTTCAAACTGCCTGTAAGTGGAACTCAGCCTGATTTGGCGCTGCGTTCTTTTTCGATAAGAAATTCTGCAACTTTCAGCATTCCGTTAAAACTCCCGGCATTGCGACTGCTGACTCGGTATTTACCATTGACTATAACTTCAGGGGTTCCCTGAACACGGTAACCGCGCACCCGGGACTTGGCCTGATTAACCATGCTGCCCATGCCAAAAGAATTGTAGACCTGGGTAAACTTAGCTTTATCCACACCCTGAGCGACAAAGATCTCGGCCAGGTCGGCCTCAGTGCGAACAGATTTTTTCTGTACATGGATAGCTTCAAAGATTGGAATGTGTACCTTGTCCAGTACCTTTAAAGCTTTAGCGCTGTAGTAGGCACGAGCATAGGGTTCTAGCGCTGGCGCCCAGACAGCTGGCGTGCGCTGAAAATCCACATCAGCAGGAAGCTGCTCTGACCAAGGGTGTACTGCAGCTTGAAAGTTGTAGCAGTGGCCGCAGGTGTAGGAAAAGACTTCATTGACTTCAATTTTATCTGGATTGGCTGTTCTGATGGCCTGGGGCAAAACTTCATAATGCACGCCAGCCTGATACTTATCGGTCTGAGCCTGACACATCGCCATTGGCAAAACCAATGCGAGAAATACAATACGCTTAATCCAGTAAATCATTGGTCTTTCCTTCTAAGTCAGTTAGGGGCTGGGTGCAATATCAGTCTAGTTCAATCCAGAAATATAGTTAGCCACTGCTTTAATCTCTTTGTCGCTGAGATTGGCTGCTACGCCTTGCATGATCTTGGCATTTGCACCACTGGCGCGCTCGCCTCGACGATAGGCCAACAGCTGCTTTTCAATATAGTCAGCGTGCTGACCGCCCAGTGCAGGGTAGCCCGCTGGATTATTGCCATTGCCCGCTGGGGAATGACAACCTGTGCATGAGGCAACACCGGTTTTCATATTACCGCCGCGATAGACGTTTTCACCGTAATCCAGAGCTTCGTCAGGGCTGCTAATACCCACCAAGGTGATGTCCTGAGCACCAGAAATCTGACGGGTCTGGCTGTCATAGTAGGCCGCCATATCCTGAAGATCCTGATCTGATGAGGCATCGAGCATACCGGTCATTTCAACAATCACTCGCGTACCGGACTTTACATGGCGCAACTGCGCTGTCATATACTTCTCGCCCAAACCCGCAAGCTTGGGAAATGAGGAGACCATGCTGTTGCCGTCGCTACCATGACAGGCAGAACACATGGCAACCTTGGATTCACCTGCGGCTGCATCCCCAGCCGCTAGTGCCTGATTTGCTGAAAATGCTGCCAGCAAACAAATAATACTTAAAAAGCTTTTCTTCATGGTTATTCAACTCTCGCAATCCGCTAGAATAGTCGCCTAGTTATACGTGCGACCATTGGACATTAGCCCTATTGGCTAAAGCGCGCGCATTATATACTAAGAACCCCGGTTTCTTACAGCCACTTGGCACAGTCTTTTTATGGATTCACCTGCAATTAATTATCAAATCGCCGAGTTTTTGACCAGCGCGCCTTCTATTAAGCAATGTCCTGCCGATAAAGGCCGTGAAGTAGCCTTTGCGGGGCGTTCAAATGCTGGTAAGTCAAGTGCCATTAATACCCTGACCCGTAATCGTGGACTGGCGCGCACCAGTAAAACCCCGGGCCGCACCCAGCTGATTAATTTCTTTCAGCTAGCGGGGGAGCGGCGGCTGGTGGATTTGCCCGGATATGGATACGCCAAGGTGCCCAAGGCAATGAAGGCTGAATGGGATCGTCATCTGGCAGAATATTTACAGATGCGCAAAAGTCTGGCCGGTTTGATTTTACTGATGGATATTCGCCATCCGCTGCAGGAATATGATCAGCAGATGTTAAATTGGGCAGCCCAAGCGGGGTTGCCAGTACATATTTTACTAACCAAATCAGACAAGCTTAAGCGCGGACCTGCCGAGAGCTCTCGGCTTAAAGTGGAGAAACTGCTCAGGGATATGGATCCCGGCTGCACATTGCTCTCGGTACAGACTTTTTCCTCACTTAAAAAACAGGGCTTGCCGCAGCTAGAACAGCAGCTTAGTCATTGGTTAAGCGCAGATTTCGAGGAGGCTGAAGAGCCATCGGCGGAGTGAAAAAGCGCCATCGGCGGAGTAAAAACACCACCAACTAAATGGATCGTCTGAGAGACGGGCATAAAAAAGCCCTGATCCAGAATGTAGATCAGGGCTTAGTTACCACTTGGAGAGTCTTACTTTGCATACTAAGCTTGGGGGAGAATATATATGCATTGTTCGCTTGCCCCTTGTTAGACACAGCTTTGTATATAAGTTCCAAAATTTTTTAAAATATTGTTATTTTTTCAACACAACAATTTTTGCCTGCTAAAATGACTTATCAGACCACTGAACAAACCAATGGAGAACTACATGAAAGGAAGTTGCCTCTGTGGCGCCGTGGTCTATCAGGTGCGCCGCTTTTATCCGGAAATCGCCAACTGTCACTGCGGCATGTGCCGCAAATTTCACGGCGCTGCCTTTGCTACCTATGGCAAGGTGCAGGTGGAAGATTTGCAATGGCTGGCTGGCAAAGAACTGCTCAAAGTTTTTGTATCATCAGGTATTGCTGAGCGGGGATTCTGCTCAGAATGTGGTTCTAGTCTGTATCACAAGCGTGCTGGCCAAGAGCAGCAGTTTTCACTGGCGCTGGGCACTTTGGACGAGGAGCCAGACAGAGCAGTGGATAACAGTATCTTCTGTGACTCCCGGCCTCAGTGGTCGCGAGATAATAAGGGTATTCCGGAGCATGGCCTCTGGCCCCAGAAGTAGCGGCCCTTTAATGTGCTTCATCCCAGTTATTGCCGACACCCACATCGACTACCAGGGGCACTAGCAGCTCTACTGCATGCTCCATCTTTTCAATCAGGCCCTGACTGACCATTTCCAGCTCTGACTCTGGCACCTCAAGCACCAGTTCATCGTGGACTTGCATAATCATGCGGCTCTGCAGTTCCGTGCTGGTTAACCAGTCGTCCACATGGATCATGGCGAGTTTAATAATATCTGCAGCGGTGCCCTGCATAGGCGCATTGATCGCAGTTCTCTCTGCGGCCTGACGACGCATACCATTGCGCGAGCTAATCTCGGGCAGATACAGACGACGACCAAAGAAAGTTTCCACATAGCCCAGCTCCGCTGCACTGTGTCGAATATTGTTCATATAGGACTGCACTCCAGGATAACGTTCAAAATACAGTTCGATATATTCAGCCGCCTGCTTGCGGCCAATATTAAGCTGACGGGCCAGCCCAAAAGCGGACATGCCATAAATTAGTCCGAAGTTAATTGCTTTGGCACTGCGGCGCATATCGGCGGTCACTTCTTCCCTGGCCACTGCAAACACCTCTGCCGCTGTGGCCCGGTGAATATCCTGGCCCTCAGCAAAGGCTTTGAGCAGACTGGGGTCTTCGGATAGATGAGCCATAATCCGCAGTTCAATCTGAGAGTAATCCGCCGCCACCATTTTGCAGCCAGTTGCAGGGATAAATGCCTGTCGAACACGGCGACCCTCTGGGGTACGCACAGGGATATTCTGCAAGTTGGGATCTGAGGATGATAGCCTGCCGGTTGCCGTACCCGCCTGATGATACGAGGTGTGAATACGCTTGCTAACAGGGTTAATCATGGTTGGCAGCTTGTCGGTATAGGTGGACTTTAGCTTGGCTAGACCACGATGTTCCAACAGTACTTTGGGCAATGGATAATCCAGCGCCAACTCCTGTAATACTTCTTCTTTGGTTGAGGGCGCGCCTTTGGCGGTTTTCTTTAACACTGGAATTTCCAGCTTTTCAAACAGAATCTCCCCCAGCTGTTTTGGTGAAGCCAGATTAAATTGCTGTCCGGCCAGATCCCAGGCCTGGGTTTCCAGTTCGGCCAGTCGCTCAGCTAACTCCTGACTCTGCTGGAATAACAGAGTGTCATCGACTAGCGCACCAGTGCGCTCAATTTTTGATAGCACGGGTAATAATGGCAGCTCGAGATCATTAAAGACGGTTTCCAATGTTGGCTGGGCCTGGACCTTTGGCCACAGACACTGGTGCAGGCGCAGAGTGATATCTGCATCTTCCGCCGCATAGGGAGCGGCCTGTTCCAAGGCAACCTGATTAAAGGTTAACTGTGCTGCACCCTTTCCCGCTACTTCAGAGAAACTAATACAGGTTTCTTCCAGATATTTTTCAGCCAGGCTATCCATATCATGACGAGTGGCAACACTATCGAAGACATAGGATTCAAGCATGGTGTCAAATGCTATGCCCTGAAGGTTAATGCCATGCTGAGCTAAAACGCTCATATCATATTTTAAGTTTTGACCGACCTTTTTAATGCTGGGATCTTCTAGCAATGGTTTAAGCTGCTCAAGCACCGAATCTTTATCCAGCTGCTCAGGTGCCCCCAGATAATCATGGCCAAAGGGAATATAGGCTGCCTGACCAGGCTCTACGGCAACGGACACGCCGACTAACTCAGCCTTCATATAGTCCAGACTGGTGGTTTCGGTATCCACCGCGACCAGTTCAGCTTTTGCAATTTTGCTTAACCATTGGTTTAGCTCATCCTGAGTAAGGACTGTCTGATAATCTTTTTCGACAGGGGCCTGGGGCACAGCATTGGGCTCCTGGGGCTGATCTTGATCTGTCGATGCGGCAGCACCAACTGGGCCACCATCTTCAAGTTCGGCGATCCAGGTTTTAAATTCCATGTCTTTAAATAGGGCCAGAAGCGCACTGTTATCAGCCTCACCATTTTGTAGCTCACCAATGGACAACTCCATCTCAACATCAGTTTTGATGGTGGCCAACCTGTAGGAAAGGTAAGCCAGCTCCTTATGCTCCTCAAGCTTAGGTGCCATGGTTTTAGCGCCACGAAATGCCAGGCCAGCAACCTCATCCAGACGAGCATAGATATCATCCAGGCCCCCTATTCCCTGCAACAACCCCAGAGCAGTTTTTTCGCCCACCCCCGGTACACCAGGAATATTGTCAGACTTGTCACCGAGCAGGGCGAGGTAATCAATAATCAACTCTGGGGGAATGCCAAACTTCTCCAGCACCCCTTCCCTGTCCATAACCGTGTTGGTCATGGTGTTTTCCATAACAATATGCTCATTGACCATCTGGGCTATATCTTTGTCTCCCGTGGAAATAACCACTGGCTGTTTGGCAGCTGTGGCCTGCAGCGCCAGAGTGCCAATCACATCATCGGCCTCAACGCCTTCAATCACCAGCATAGGCATGCCCATTGCGCGGATAATATTGTGGATTGGCTCTATCTGCAGGCGCAGATCGTCGGGCATAGGCGGGCGATTGGCTTTGTATTCACCATACATTTCATCGCGAAAGGTTTTTCCCTTAGCATCGAAGACCACCACATGGGTGCTTTCGGGATAATCCTTTTGCAGGCGGCGCATCATATTAATCACACCTTTCACCGCACCTGTGGGCTTGCCTTTGCTGTTGGTCAGCGGTGGCAGAGCATGAAATGCTCGATAAAGATAGGATGAGCCATCGACGAGTATCACTGGTGTTTTTGAGGACATAGGTGAGGGCTTTTTAATCAGGGTTTGAGGTTTAAGGATACATGAATTATTGGTAACAGGCCTTAAATTGGGCCACCAGATTGCCAATAAACTCAGGGTAGCTATAGCCCTTAAGGGGCTCGGCCATACCTTGCAGATCAAGCTCAATTAGGGGCAGCCCAAATTCATCAGCAATCACAGCGGCGTCTTTGTCCTGGTACTGGGGCTCGACAAAAACGCAGCTGATATTGGCACTAGCGATATTTTTACGCAGCTGATATTGGCTTTTGACTCCCTGACTTTCACCACTGGCATCCCTGATCGACAATCCAAGTGCCAGGCCGAAGGCCTCGGCAAAGTGGCCATAGGCATCATGATGACTAAGGTACGTTTTGCCTTTGGCTGCCGCAAGCTCCTGCGCTAATTCAGCAATTTGCTGCCGGCTGATAATAGGGCTAATGGGCAGATTCAAACGCGCTTGGACCTCAGCCGCTAAATTGTTGGCCTTATCAGGGCTTAACCAGACATGAGGATCTACAGCTTTGTTATGGTTGTGCTCGGGGCGCTGTTTATCGGCATCACCAAAGTCCCCTTGGGCTTTCTCAATATCCATGGCTGTTATGCGTTTTGCGCTGGGCAAACGCTGAATAGCTTTTCTGCTTGCGGTTTCAAATTCCGGACCTATCCAAAGTACCAGATCTGCCTTGGCCATTTTCCTTAGAGCCGAGGCTGGCGGCGAAAAATCGTGGGGTGCCTGATTGCTAGGCAGCAAATACTCGACATCCGCAGCATCGGCTACGGCAGATTTGGCAATAATCGCCAGAGGTTTAATACTGGTCACAATCAGAGGTTTAATCTCAGACGTAGGCTCCCTATCTGCCAATACATGTACGCTTATAAAACTGGTACAGAGGCATAGAAGGGCTATATAACTGTTATATTGTATCGTTTTACGTCTCATGCAATGCTTTCTCTGAATACTCATAAATAGCCTGCCACTAGCGCGTCCGCCAAGGGCATTCAGGTATTTATTAATGCTATATTATAACGTATCATTTGTTAAAGCCCTTACCTGACAGGCCTTTTATGCTGACAAATTCCCGCTTGGTGCATCAACCCCACGATCATGACCGCTGTATCAAGGCCGCCCTGGCAAGCGCTAATAGTCTGTGTGCAGAAAAAAATGCCCGTATGACTGCAACCCGCGAGTCTGTGTTGCGCCTTCTGTGGCAGAGTCATCAGCCTCTGGGTGCCTATCAGCTACAGGACCAGCTATCAAGATTACTCAACAAGCCTGTCGCACCAGCAACTATTTATCGTGCTGTTGATTTTTTGCTGGGGCTGGGCCTGATCCATCGTATTGCCTCGCTAAACGCCTATATCGGCTGCCCGTTTCCCAATAGCGAACACAGCAATCTGTTTATGATCTGCAGTGATTGTGGCAGTGTTGCAGAAGTGGCACATAATACATTAAACGGTCTTTTGCAGAATATCTGTGATAGGACTAATTTTACATTACAAAGCCAGTCTCTGGAACTTTTTGGCCAGTGCCCCCAATGCCGTTCAGAACCTGAGGGCCCAAGCCATGGGTAGCACGCTTATATCGCTGGATAAGGTCAATAAACGCTTTGACAACCACCATGTGCTGCAGAATATCAGTATGCAGCTGGATCAGGGTGAAATCACTACGTTGATTGGGCCTAATGGCGCAGGAAAATCTACACTGGTGCGGATTATTTTGGGGCTGATGACGGCGGATTCTGGCTCTGTGCAGCGCGCAGCTAATCTCAGCATTGGCTATATGCCGCAAAAGCTGCATATTGATCCAACCCTGCCTATTTCTACCCGCAGATTTTTGCAGTTGACCGATTCTTCACACCAGGCCTGTCACCATGCTTTGGATTCTGTCGGCATTGGCCACCTAGCCGCAAGGCCG
Source organism: uncultured Cellvibrionales bacterium (assembly GCA_963969005.1). Taxonomy (GTDB): domain Bacteria; phylum Pseudomonadota; class Gammaproteobacteria; order Pseudomonadales; family Porticoccaceae; genus HTCC2207. The sequence goes on from CAXAJC010000011.1 coordinate 24,667, forward strand.
ATCCAAAAACTCTCCGGTGGTGAAATGCAGCGTGCGCTTTTAGCCCGGGCCATTTTGCGTCAGCCTAATCTGCTAGTGCTGGACGAGCCGGTACAGGGAGTTGATATTAATGGCCAAAACGCCCTGTATAAGATGATTGCTGATCTTAGCAAAAGTCTTAACTGCGGCGTGCTGATGGTTTCCCATGATCTGCATATAGTGATGTCGGCAACGGATCAGGTGGTGTGCCTCAATCATCATATCTGCTGCCATGGGCGGCCTGAGCAGGTTACCCAGGATCCGGC
>CAXAJC010000012.1:0-23896 GCA_963969005.1 uncultured Cellvibrionales bacterium
CGCAGGCTGTTGGGCAGCGCCTCAGTAATATCGGCCTCAGCAAACTGACCGATCAAACTATGATCATCACAGCGGAAGTTGACCACGCGGTTATTTTCAGTGCGCCCCTGCAGTTGCCCCGGGTCCTTTTTGGAGATCCCGGTGACCAGTAATCTGGCGCGGGTACCAACCATACGGCGGCCAATTGCAGCGGCGTTTTGGCTGATGCGATCCTGGAGAATCTTCAGGCGTTGTTTCTTGGTGGCTTCGCTGGTGTTATCCGGCAGATCTGAAGCCGGCGTCCCTGGGCGGGCACTGTAAATAAAGCTGAATGAGGTATCAAAACCCACTTCTTCAATCAGTTTCATGGTGGCAGCGAAGTCATCTTCGGTCTCACCGGGAAAACCAATAATAAAGTCGGAAGAAATACTGATATCCGGGCGCAATGCACGCAAGCGGCGGATTTTAGACTTATATTCAATGGCGGTATGACCGCGCTTCATGGCCATCAAAATGCGGTCCGAACCACTTTGAACCGGCAAATGCAGGTGACTTACGAGCTCGGGTACCCGGTCGTAGACCTCGATCAGTGCGTCGGAAAATTCTACTGGGTGGCTGGTGGTGTAGCGAATGCGGTCTATACCTTCGATATCGGCAACATAGGGAATCAATTCGGCAAAGTCGCACACCGAACCATCCAGCATATCGCCGCGGTAGGCATTGACATTCTGGCCGAGCAAATTAACCTCGCGAACACCCTGAGCAGCCAGCTCAGTGACCTCGGCGAGCACATCGGCCATGGGACGGCTGACTTCTTCGCCTCTGGTATAGGGCACTACGCAAAATGTGCAGTATTTGGAGCAGCCTTCCATTATCGAGACAAAGGCGCTGGCGCCGTCGACTTCAGGTGTTGGCAGCCGGTCAAATTTTTCAATTTCCGGAAAACTGATGTCAACCACAACAGTGCCGTCTGTTTTGCGGGTTTCCATCATCTCTGGCAGGCGATGCAAAGTTTGTGGGCCAAAGATCACATCGACAAAGGGTGCTCGCTTGGCAATTGCCTCGCCTTCCTGACTGGCAACACAGCCGCCCACGCCAATCACCAGTTCTGGATTAGTTTCTTTAAGATGTTTCCAGCGGCCAAGTTGATGAAAGACCTTTTCTTGAGCTTTTTCGCGAATTGAGCAGGTGTTGAGCAGAATAACATCGGCATCAGCTGCATTGTCCGTGGGCACCATATCGTGGCTATCACCGAGCAAATCCTGCATACGCGACGAATCGTACTCATTCATCTGGCAGCCATGGGTCACGATATGCAGCTTTTTAACCGTTTTTGCAGTCATTTAACTGGTTATTCTTTGATCAAATATAGAGGGACGGCATTATAGCTGTGCGCGGCCAATTCGCAACATTTAAGCATCGAACTCAATGGCGGTTATGCTATTATCGCCGGCCCAAAACAACGTCAAAATTGTGCAGACTATCCATGGCAAGTGAACCTATTTACCGCATTACCTTTTTCAATCAGGGACAGGTCTACGAAATCTATGCTAGGCATGTGTTCCAGAGCGATCTCTGGGGTTTTCTGGAGGTTGAAGAATTTATCTTTGGCGAGCGTTCACAGATGATTGTGGATCCAGCTGAAGAGAAGCTCAAAAACGAGTTTTCCAGTATTAAGCGCAGTTTTATTCCTATGCAGTCAGTTGTGCGAATTGACGAGGTTGAAAAAGAAGGCGCTGGTAAAATCACAGAGGCCCCCAGTGGCGGCAATATCAGTCCTTTTCCTTTCCCCAGCATGGCCGGGGGTAAGCCCAAGACCGATTAGGCTGAGAGCTGTAATCCTATTCCAATCAGCTCGGCAATCCCTATTGCTAAAGAAACTCAGCCCCGGCTGGCGGGGTCTTGTTCAGGGTATAAGATTCCTTTAGAGCCTGATGGAGTAATGAATTTATTGTGCCGTCATACAGGCTGGAAAGCCCTCAAACTGCGATGTAATAATAGCTAAACAATTCAAGACTAAACTGCGAATGTGGTAAAGTTCGAAGTTACAATTGCTCCAGCGACGCCCTGGGGTGCATAGTGTGCTAAATAGAAGCTGGAAGAGGCAGGAAATGGTGCAGCAAACATTGGAATTACTCCCTTACGAGTTTGCCCGGCTCAATCGAGTCTTATTGCAGGCTGATCTGGGTAATTTAATGCTCGCCCCTGGTGCCCCCGATTGGGCTATTGCCGAGGTTAGCCGGGCTGCGGCGTCCCGATTAACGGTAAGTCGTGTGGGTGATGAAGATTTTGATGCCATGCTCAGTCAGGTCTACAGTGGCCGTCAGGGCTCTTCAGAATCAGTGATGGAAGATATTAAGGACTTTGTTGATCTGGAGTCGGCCGCAGCAGAGATTGAAGAGGCTGGGGATCTGCTTGATGCGGAAAATGATGCTCCTATCGTCCGCCTGCTCAATGCCATTCTGGCCGAATCCCTTAAAGAAAATGCATCTGATATTCATATTGAGCCCTACGAGAAAGAGGCGCTTGTGCGTTTTCGTCTCGATGGTGTTCTAAGAACTGTACTCAGTCCCTCCATTCAAATTGCTCCTTTGCTTATTTCCCGCATCAAAGTGATGTCCAAGCTGGATATTGCCGAGCGCCGACTGCCCCAAGACGGTCGAATGAGCGTGCGCCTCGGGGGTCGAAGTATCGATCTGCGTATCTCAACCATGCCCTCCAGTCATGGTGAGCGGGTGGTAATGCGCCTGCTAGACAAAGATGCCGGCAAATTGCAGACCGATGATCTGGGCATGCCTCCAGAGACCAAGGCGCAGCTGGAAGAGCTGGTGTCCAGACCCCATGGCATTATTTTGGTTACTGGCCCCACGGGCTCAGGTAAGACCACCACGCTCTATGCCGCGCTGCAGCAGATGGATCGTCAGGAACGCAATATTATGACGGTTGAGGATCCAGTGGAATACGACCTGCCTGGTATTAGTCAGACCCAGATTAACCTGCGCGCCGGGATGACCTTTGCCCGCGGTCTGAGAGCTATTTTGCGACAGGACCCAGATGTTATTTTGATCGGTGAAATCCGCGATGGTGAAACCGCCGAAATTGCCACCCAGGCCAGCTTGACCGGCCATCTGGTGCTGTCCACCTTGCACACCAACACTGCTGCTGGTGCTATTACCAGACTCCAGGATCTGGGAGTCGACAGCTTTTTGCTGGCGTCTACCGTGCGCGGGATTATATCCCAGCGGTTAATGCGCAAACTATGCCACCACTGCTGTGAGCCTGCCGAGGTCAATGAGTTTAACCGCAACCTGTTGGGGCTTGAGGACGGAGCAACTGTGTTCCAGTCCAAAGGCTGCGCCAAATGCAACAACACTGGTTTTTCAGGTCGTCAGGCGCTCTTTGAGCTGGTTACTGTGGATGCGCCTCTACAGTCGCTTATCCATGAAAATGCCGGTGAGATTGAGCTGGAAGAGTCCATTCGTCGCAATGTACCGAGCATTCGCGAGGCTGGCTTTGAATTGGTGCGTCAGGGTGTCACTACCATTGAAGAAGTTCTTCGTGTCACCAGTGTTTAACGCCTATGCCTGCCTTTGATTACTCAGCTTACAATGACTCCGGGAAACTGGTTGAAGGTCTGATTTCGGCAGATTCCGAGCGTCATGCCAGGCGTCTGTTAAAAGACAAGAGTCTGTTGCCCGCCAGCCTTAAAGAAGTTGGCCAGAGCGCTAAAACTGGTGCGCGCAAAGGTCGTGAAGCCGGGGTAAATAATTTTGATCTGTCATTGTTACTGCAGCAGCAGGCGATTTTAATCCAGTCTGGACTGCCCCTTGAAGACGCCCTGCGCATGACTATTGAGCAGGCCGAAACTGATAAGCAGCGGCGCATGGTCGAGAGCTGGCGCTCTGAGATTGTTGAGGGGCGCAGTTTTTCTGAGGCACTGCGGCGCTCGCCCTACAAAATTCCCGAGTCGGTTATTGCCGGTGTTGGTGTTGGCGAAGAAGCCGGTCATTTGGATCGAGTACTGATGCGTCTTGCAGAGGACCTGGAGAGTAGTGCGGAAAACCGCAAAACGGTTACCAGAGCACTGATTTATCCAGCCACTCTAATCAGTACCTCAATTATTGTGGTAGCCATTATGATGGTCTGGGTGGTGCCGAAAATTACTGCGATTTTTGTTAGCTCCAACCGCGAACTGCCATTGATTACCCGCATTGTGATTGGTCTTAGCGATTTTACGCAGCATTATGGGATTTACCTGTTGGTGTTGATTGTGGCTGGAGCTCTGATATTTATCAGACTGATGCGCGACCCGGTGCGCAAACAGCGCTGGCACGCCATTATTTTAAATATGCCAGGGCTTGGGCGCTGGACATTGATGGCCAATATTGCCGATTGGTCGCGCAGTCTGGGGGTGCTTCTCAACAATGGCGTGCCGGCGCTGGCGGCATTGAAAATATCCTCTGCGGTGGTTAATAACTTACACCTGCGCAGCAAGATGGAGCAGGTCACAGAGAGCATGCGCCGTGGCAGCAGCTTACAGAAAGCTCTTGAAGAGAATAAGGTAGGCAGCGGCTTCTTGATTCATATGGTGGGCAGTGGTGAGGCTTCCAGTGAGCTGGACAAAATGCTGATAAGAGTGGCCGACTATTATTCTCTGCGGCTGGCCAATGCGATTGAAGTATTTCTCAAGTTAATCAACCCAATACTGATCATTTTTATGGGGATGATTATTCTTTCAGTGGTGGCAGCGGTGATGTTGCCGATTATGGATATGAATAATATGGTCTGATTGCAGACTGCTGTCTGCAACACAGGCCATTTGAATAAATCACTTTTTAGGTATCAGGAAATGAAAAGAAATAATAAGCAGGCAGGTTTTACTCTGATTGAAATGATGGTTGTGGTGGTGGTAATTGCTCTGCTTGGCGCCATGATTGGGCCGACATTATTCAAAAAAGTGCAGCAGGCAGAAGAGACCAGAGTTGCCCAGGATATTAGAACCGTGGTCGGCGCCCTTAAATTTTATCGCCTGGATAACTACCGTTATCCACAGCAGAGCCAGGGTCTCGAGGCTCTGGTAACGCCGCCGGCTGGCGCTGAGTCAAAGTGGAACGGGCCCTACCTTGAATCTCTGCCCAAGGATCCCTGGGGCGCTGCCTACCAGTATCAAAATCCTGGTACCCATGGCAAAGAGATTGAAGTCTTTAGTCTGGGTGCCGACGGACAAGTGGGTGGTGAAGGGTCGAATCAGGATCTGGGTAATTGGAATATCCAATGAGCCGGCATTTGAATCTGTAGGCTTAAACCATGACAACCTACAGACAGCAGCAGGGCTTTACACTGATCGAAATGCTGGTGGTCGTTATGATTGTGGCGACTATTTCAGCGATGAGTGTGCTGGCTATTAATCAGGCCTTTGGCCGGCGCTATGTCGCCGAGGCTGATCGGTTGCTAATCTGGCTGCAGCAACTGAGCGAAAATGCTGCACTGCAGGGCTCCGCCTACGGGGTGATTAGCGAGGATATGGAGCCCGGCTCACAATTGCGCGCGGTGATTTATTATCGCAATCGCTGGGTCGCAGTGACTGCCCCGGTTCCTTTCTCTCTCAGTGATGATGCTGCATTGAAGTGGCTAGTGGAGTTCGATGAAGATGAACAGCTATTGCCCCAGCAACAGGAGGGCAGCTCGCTGGATAACGCTGGTGAGCTGGGTGAAGACGAATTGTTGTTACCTGAAATTGCCTTTCTTCCCGATGGTTATATAGAGCCCCAGGGAGCCATAGAGTTGAGCTTCACAGGAACTGAGGAAACTTTCGTCTATCGCTGGGCGGACGGGGATCGAACTTACCCGACCCTTTTCCTGGACCGAGAGTCTCGAGCGTCGCAGCAATCATTGGGCTATAGCAATGATTAGCTCCCGCCGCAGCAAGGGTTTTACGCTGATCGAAGTCGCAGTGGCGCTGGCGATTCTCAGTCTGGTGTTGGGTGGTGCCCTGTCCGTTGTCAGTCAATACAGTGACGAGCGTCTGCGCTTGCGGGAGCGGACTTTTGCCACTCAGGTGTCGTGGAATAGACTGATGGAGCGCTATCAGTTTGCGCATAACTGGATTCCGGCTGCCGAGCGCAGCAGTCTGCAGGGCAAAGGTTTTGATGAGCAGTACGGTCAGGAATGGCGCTGGCAAGTCAATATTGAAGAAGCCATGGGCCAGGACTTGTTCCGCTATGAGGTTCAGTCTGGCCCGGCACAGGGCAAAAAAATGACTGGTGCTCTTGCCATGTACCTTGTGGTTGGCGAAAAATGAGTCAGTTCTCCCCCATAAAGCAGGCCAGAGGCTTTACTCTGATTGAGACTTTGGTCGCCATGCTGCTGCTGGCGATCATGTCCATGATGTCTTATCAAGCTATTGAGGCGGTACTGCTGATCAATGATCGCAGTCAGCAGAGTCTCGCTGAAGAGGCCCGATTGCAGCGTGCATGGCAGATTATTGGCCGCGATATTGTTCATTTGCGGCCGCGAACCTTTGTCGATGGCCTGGGTACCATTGAGCCAGCCTATGTTACCGATCTCAGTGAATTTGGTGTGCGTTTTAGCCGCGGCGGCGGCCCTATGGTGCGCTCAAATCCCAGTGGCCTGCGACGAGTGGAATATTTTCTTAATGATGATCAGCAGCTGGTCCGTCAATCCTGGGCCATTACGGAATCCCCGCGCTTGAGTGATGGCAGTAGCATGGTGCTGATTAATAATGTCACTGAGATACGGTTTGAGCATCTCACCAGGTCTTTCTTTTACAGTGAGGACTGGCCGCCAATTAATGAGCAGCACAGCCCCACCAGCCTGCCAAAAATGATTCGTGTGATTATTGAGCTGGATGGGGAGCGGGAGACATCAAAGTTGTTTCCGGGGCTGTCTGTGGAATGAATAATCGGTCTCCCAGATATCAGTCCGGAGTCGCCCTTTTGGCGGCACTGATCCTTATGCTCGCCGTTGTCGTGATACTGGGCAATATTTTTTATCGGCATCAAATTGATATTACTCAGGCCACATCCTCAATGCACGGAGATCAGGCTCTGCTTTTGGCCATGAGTGGCGAGGGCTGGGCGCAGCAGTTACTGTCCGATAAGGAGGATGACCGGGGGGTAGACAGTTTTGAGGAAGACTGGGCTCAGGCCCTGCCAATGTTGCCTGTCGACGGAGGACTGATTACAGGCTGTATTTCCGATCTGCAGGGGCGAGTTAATTTAAATAGCTTTCTCGGTTACACCGACCAGAGTCTGCAAAACGAGATCAACTCTGAAAATATGGGCATAGCCAAGCTATGGCTGCAGCTGTTAACCGATCTGCAACTGCCAGCTGACTTGTCCCGCACCGCGCGTATTATTGATTGGCTGGATGCAGATTCAAGCTTGATCAATAGCTGGGGTGCAGAGCAACCTGATTATGACGGCTTGCCTGTGCCCAGAGTCCCGGCCAACACCATGGTTACTGATGTTACTGAGTTGGCAGCGGTTATGGGCTATGAAGTTGCTGAGGTGCAGCAGCTCGCGCCTTGGCTGAGTGCGCTGCCGCGGTCGACATCGATCAATATCAATACAGCTTCAGAGCAGCTGTTGATGGCAATGAGCGGCAATATGGGCGCCGACTTTGTCAGTTTGGTGATGGAGGAGCGGCCCTTTGATTCAATCAATGAATTTTATCAGACGATCGTACAAAATATGCAGCTTGAATTGCCAGTGGTAGAGCAGCGCTGGCCAACATCATTGCTGTCTGTGAATTCCGACTATTTTGAGCTTTATTTGGAAGTGATATTGGGGGAGGCACGGATCGAAGTAAAAAGTATAATGGATCGCACTGACCGGGATGAACCGGTTATTATTGCCCGGCAGCTAACCGTGGTGCCGGCAAGTTTGCCAAAGGCAGATACATCGGCCGTAGAAAAGCTGTTTGACAGCATAGCGGACACAGACATAACTCAGGATACAGACTTTGATGAGTCTGCGGAGACCAACCAAGTGCAATCAGCTTGCCTAATGATTGGGGAAAATAACTGATGACATCAGTTGATCATATTCACAATCTAGACCGCCGCATCACCAACGAAGGCTCGGCCTTTGAGTCTGTTGCCGGTTCAAATCAGACCCCAATGCAGCTCTGGGTGCCTTCCGAGCGTGTCGGTTTACACTTTATTGATGTGCCCACAGCACCAGAGCGCAAGTGGCCGGAGCTGATTCCCTGGCTACTCGAAGATAGAATTTTACAGCCAGTAGATGATATGCATTTTGTGATTGCAGGCCGCAGCGATGGCGGGCAGTTACAGGTCCTGGCTGTCAGCCATCAAGATATGCGAGATTGGCAACGAATCGCAGACAATGCCGGGGTTGCTGCTCAATCCATGGTGCCTGATTATCTGGTGCTGCCCTGGGAACAGGGTCGTATCAATGTGGGCTGGCGCGATGGCCTCTGTCTAGTGCGTACAGGGCTGGAGCAGGGGTTTGCCGCCAGTGCAGACATTGCCTGGACCATGATAGAAAGCCTGTTGGACAGTGCTGAGATTAGCCCCAGACTGTCAATTTCAATACCGGATCATGCACTGGTGCCTGAGCACCTGCGCGAGCTGGCCGATATTAATGATTCGGTTATTGACTGGGAATTTGCCGATATCCCCGCGACCCCAAATTTATTGTCCGGACAGTATCGTCCCTCCGTCAGTCAACTGCCCTCAGCCGAATGGCTGCCAACTTTAGGCCTGGCGGCATTGGCACTGGTGATGTTGGTGTCTTATCTGCAGATCGCAAGCAGTCATTTGCAGGATCAGGTGGAGGGACTGGAAAGGCAGCTGACCAGCGATTATGCAAAATTATTCCCCTCCGCCAAAAGAGCCAATGGCGATATTCGAGCTGCAACAGAAAGTCGGCTGAATGACAGCTTTGCCCAGCAGCGAGCACTAAACACAGGATCTGTGGCCGGATTGGTTGCTCTGGACAGTTTGATGCAGTCCTGTGAATGTGATCTGGTCAGTCTGCTAGCTGATCAAGACAGCATGGAATTGACTATCAACAATGGTGCTCAATTAAAGACTAGGGATTTGATTATTCCCGGCTATCAGTTGGCCATTACCCAGGCGCCGAACGCAGCAGTAGACTCGATAGTTCTGATGATTAATCCCAGTATGGGAGATCGCCCATGAATAGTTTGATAAAACGGCTGCAGGATGGCCTTGCCGATCTGCAACCCCGGGAGCGGCTATTTGTCAGTGTCGGTGCAATATTGATTGTGGCTGCCATGCTCTATCTGATCCTTTTGCCTCAGTGGGAAAAATACAATGAGCTGTCGGCCCAGCAGTCGACGCTGCAGTCGGATCTTCAATGGCTGCATAAACAGCGGGACGTGGTTGCGCGATTGGGCAATAGCTGCCCACTCTCAGTGGTGTCCAAAGGCTCTAAAACCAAGATGTTGACCCGCTTGCTGCGGCGCAATCAGTTAAAGTTAATTGATATGCGAGAAGCCAGTGATGCCATCAGGCTCAGCTTCACTGGTACAGAGGCCAATGAGATGGTGCGGCTGGCCCATGAAATAGCCTGTGATGGCTTTGTGGTTGAGAGCTTCGAGATTGTTAAATCTCCCGAGGATAACAACAGACTCGCCGCCATGATGGAGGTATCTTCCGTTGAATAGTCTATTGAGCCGTGACCCGAAAACATTGCTGCGGCAGGCACTGATGGCTGTCTTGCTGTTGGTCTCATTGTTTTTTGCTGTATTGATACTGTTACAGCTCACTCAGAGCAGTGATGATAATGGCGACGAGCTGCAGCGCCTTCCCAGTGCCAAACCGATGTCCTGGAATTGGTTTTCCGGTGAGAGCGCTATTGTTGAGGCAGCAGATAAAGATCATGGTGAGCTCCCTGAAGCTAATATCAATGCGGTTCTTCTGGGTATTATGATTGCCGGTGATAATTCCTTTGCCACATTAAAATTTAATGGCAAGCCCGAGGCTGTGTATCATAGAGGCGACGATCTTAATTCCGGTTATCAGCTTGTGGATATTGAGCCCTATCGTATTGTGGTACGCAAAAACGGCCTCAACCAGCAAGTGTTGATGAAAAAGCCCGACAGTATTATTGAGACTCAGCAGCTCCCTGATGAGCAGGCTGCACAACAGCCCGCAGAGGGCTTTGCACTGGCCAATATGTTTGGGGCGGTGCCGGTGGCTGCAGCCGGTGGCTCAGGTTTAAAATTAAATAATCTGTCCAGCGAAATCACTTCTATGGCCGATCTTCAAGAGGGGGATGTGGTGATAAAGGTAGACGGTGCCTCGGTACAGGAGTTGATGGCCAATCCTGGGCAATGGGCAAACTACAGTGGCAACAGCAATTTGCCGGTCACTGTAATGCGTCAGGGACAGGAACAAACGATTTATGTCAATGCTGCCAGCCTGGCGGCAAAAATGTTACCGAATATTGGATTGAGTCGATAAAATGAAAACCATAAAAAAGCGAAGTACGACTATGACCACTGGCTACCGCAGTACTGTGAAGCTCTTAAATGCCCTGCTTCTATCCTTTGCCCTCATGGCTGAGGCTTGGGCCGCTGAACAGGTGCGCATTAATTTTCGCGATGCGGATATTCGCAGCGTTATTGAAAGTGTTGCAGAGATCACTGGTAAGTCGTTTGTTCTGGATCCAAGAGTAAAAGGCAAGGTCACTATTATTGCCCCGGAAGCAATTGATTCTTCGCTGCTCTATGAAGCGGTGTTGTCAGCTATTCAAGTACAGGGGTTTCAAGCCATTGAAGATGGTGCAGTAACCAGAATTGTGCCTTTTAATCAGGCTTTTACTCTTGCTGGTGGCAGTGGTAAAAATCAACTTCAGACCGAGCTGTTGAAAATTAACTATGTCCAGGCAGCGACGCTGGTGCCAGTACTGAAGCCAATGATGAGCAATGGTTCAAGATTACAGGCATTCAATCAGAGTAACTATCTGGTTGTTTCCGATGTGCGCACCAATGTTGATCGGATTAAGCGCTTGATTGCCGAGATGGATGATCCTGAACAGAGCCGGGTTGAAGTGATTAACCTTGAGTATATTTCCGCCGCAGAAGCTGTGCATATTGCCGGACAGCTCAAGGAGCTGCAGAAGCAGAATCTCTCTCTGGTGGAAGACGGGCTCAACAACCGGGTTATTGTTAGTGGACCCAGTATGGCCAGAGTAGCATTTAAAACCATGCTCAAGACTCTGGATCTGCCCTCGACCAAAAAAGGTAGTGTTGAGGTTATCTATCTGAATTACTCCAGGGCGGCAGAGATGAAGCCTATTGTTGAGGGAATGCTACAGTCTGATATCTTTTTGCGCCTGGCTGGTGAGGCTGGATCCAAAGCCCAGGGCGGCAAGGCCAGAAGTGCCTACAAAATTGAGATTGATGAACTTAACAATGCTTTGATTATTGCGGCTCCCTCAGCTGTGATACGGGAAATTAAAAATGTGGTGAGCAAGCTCGACCTGTCCAGGCCCCAGGTATTGATTGAGGCAGTGATCGCAGAGCTGTCTGAGTCCCAAGCCAAAACCCTGAGTACAGAACTGGCCTATGCTAGTAAAGAGCGAGGCGGTTATCTGACTAATTTTGATTCGTTGCTATCTTCGCTGTTGGGTGTAGCTGCAGATGGTGAGGTTGATGAGGCCGCACTGACCAATATTGTTAGTGGTTTGCCCAAGTCTGCGGTTGGTATCGCTGGTGATTTTGATCAGAACACCGGCAAAGGTATGGGTATTCTGATTCAGGCTCTGAAGACTGATGGTGCTACCAATATTTTATCCACTCCTTCGGTGGTTACTCTGGACAATGAAGAGGCAACCTTAAGTGTGGGTGAGGAAGTTCCTTTTGTAACGGGCAGCTTTTCCAGCATCAGCAACAATACTTCCAGCGGCAATCCGTTTACTACGGTCAATCGTGAAGAAGTGGGGGTGATGCTGAAAGTGAAGCCCCAGATTAGTAAGGGCAATGGCGTGCGTCTGGAGATTGAACAGGAATCTTCCAAGGTTAAAAGCGGTGAGCCAGGCTTGCAAACCACCTCAAAAAGTACGATGCAAACCAATGTTATGATTCAGGATGGCGAGCTGCTGATTCTGGGTGGTCTTATTGAGGATCAAACAAACAATAGCGCATCAAAAGTGCCATTGCTGGGTGATATTCCATTGTTGGGGCGGCTATTTCGCTCCTCCAATAAAGGCGAGAGCAAGACTGTGCTAATGATGTTTATTCGCCCCACTATTATTCGCACTGCGGAAGACGCGCGAAAATTATCGCGCAAGAAATTTGATCATCTAATCACCAGGGATCTTAATGGCAAAACTGAAGGGGCAATCACCCGACAGCTGGAGCAATTTCGACAGCAGGAGCAGGTAACTGAGTAAACTGTCGCTATGAGTATATATCTCAAGCATTTTGGGCTCGCGCGCGAGCCTTTCTCGATTGTTCCCGACCCTGGGTTTCTATATCCCAGCAACCATCACCGTCAGGCTGTTGCCCATTTAAAATATGGCCTTGATCGTGAGGGTGGGTTTATTCTGCTCACCGGTGAGGTGGGCACGGGCAAGACCACATTGACTCGCACCATGCTCAAGCGGTTGCCCGCCCATGTGCGCGTAGCCTATGTGCTCAACAGCAAACTCAAGGTCACAGATGCGCTGGCCAGTATCTGTCATGAGCTGGGGATTGAGTTGCCCAGCACTCGTGGCCTGTCCTTCTCCAAGATCTGTATCGATGCCCTCAATCAGGATTTATTGCAGGCCCATGCCGAAGGTAAAAAGACATTAATCGTTATTGAAGAGGCGCAAAACCTCAGTGCAGAGGTGCTAGAAACGTTGCGCCTGTTGAGTAATTTGGAAACCCATACCCACAAGCTGCTGCATATATTATTAGTCGGCCAGCCAGAGTTGCTGGAGATTCTGGCGCAGAAAGAACTGCGGCAGCTCAACCAGCGAGTGGTATCCCGGTTTCACCTGTTGCCCCTGGTTAAAGATGACCTTGCCAACTATGTCAATCACCGCCTGCACAGAGCTGGCGCCAAGCGTCCCATTTTTGATCGTGCTTGCATGGCAACTTTATTTAAATTGACCAATGGTGTGCCAAGGCTGATTAATCTGGTCTGTCAGCATTCATTGCTGGCCGCCTACTCGACCGAAGCCAGACAGGTGACGCCGAAGCTGGTTACACAGGCTGCCGCAGAAATTTTGGGCCGCGGTAATACCTTGTATCCAATTCTGCAGCAATGGCGTTATTGGGTTTTGCCTTTGGTGCTAATTGCAGCGGTTGGACTGTTTTATGCTCTGCAACCCTCAGCTCCTGCCGTTGTGGGCCCTGTGACGAAAAGCTCTGTGTTGTCAGCTGCAGTAACGGTTGCCGATACTGATACTGCCCCCAGAAATCCCTATTCTGCACTCTTTGATCTCTGGTCAGTGGACGTGGACGAGGTATATTCCGAGGAAGAGGCAGAGGCTCTGGCTAGCGGCAATGGTTTGCGTGTTGAGCTGATTAAGAACGCCAGTCTGGTGGATCTACAAACGGTTAATCGTCCAGGGATTATTCGCCTTGAAGACCAAAATGGCTATTTAAAAAGTGTACTGCTCAGCCAAATAAATCCATTTGGCGTTATTTTGCAGAGTCAGGACTCTGAGCCGCTGGATATCCAGAGCTTTGTCGACAGATGGTCTGGCACTTTTGTATATCTGTGGCGGCCGCCACAGCAGATAGACAGCCTAAAGCTTGGAGATACTGACCCCCAGGCAGTGGCCTGGTTGCAGTCAAAACTGGCTGCTGTGGATAAAGATGCAGAGGTTATTATCAGTGCCGGGCGCTACAGCCAGGCCATTGCAGACCAGGTGCTCAGTTTTCAGCGCCAACAAAATATTAAAGCTGATGGTGTCGTGGGTCGCGAGACTCTGCTGCGGCTTAACCAGCTGACAGAGCAGGGCGTTCCCCTGCTTATGAAGGGGTCTGGCTAATGTCTTATATTCTTGATGCACTAAAAAAAGCCGAGCGGGATCGTCTGCGCGAAGATCCCAAAGAACTGGATGATTTTGCCAGCTCCAACTGGGACCCCTATCAGCAGCCGTCTAAGTCTGACCTGCCAAGATATCTGTTTTTCCTGACAGTTTTGCTTCTGGTGCTAGGTGCATTATTTATTTTTTCGCGCATGCTCAGTTTGCCGCAGCCATCAGTTGATAGGGCGCCCGTGCAGCAGGATTTGACTAGTGCCCAAGCGGCACCGCCGGCTGCAGTGTTAGCCTCAGGGGAGAAACCTTTGAGCCTGCCACAGCTGCAGATCTCTGGACATATGTATATTGATGAAGGTTCGGCATCGAATCGCCTGTTTGCCAATGGCCGTAGTTTTCGCCAGGGTGATAAAATAGATGAGCATTGGATATTGACCAATATTGGGGTCGAGGGGATTGAAATTAACGCCGCAGAGCGCAGAGAAACATTGTCTTACCGTTAAGGATCCATGCCGTTAACAGTTAGATTTCGGCCCTAGTCAGAAAAAACTTCCAGCACAGAATCCTTGCCCCGATCAAAACGCTTGGCTCTTCGGTAGGGGAAGACATCCACCACGTAGCCATTGCGAATCTGTTCCTGCAGGCCAGTCCAGAAACTCACGTCATAGAGTTCAGCATGTATCTGTTCAAACATCTTTCTGGCTTTGGTATTGCCTGAGAAAAACAGGGGAAATTCCTCCGGAAAAATATCATCAGGTGCCACCGTGTACCAGGTGCCGGATTGCATTTCTTCCTGCTCATTGCGGGGTTGAGGAATCTTGCGGAAATTGCAGTCCGTTAAAGTAGCGATTTCATCATAATCATAAAACACCACGCGACCGTGGCGGGTAACGCCAAAGTTCTTCAGGGGCATATCTCCGGGGAAAATATTGGCCGCTGCCAACTGCTTGATACAGTTGCCATATTCTTCCATGGCACTGCCAATCTGTTTATCTGAGGCGCTTTCGAGATAGATATTTAGCGGCGTCATATAGCGCTCTGTATACAGGTGCCTGATCACCAGCTTATCTCCCCGTATTTCAATCGAAGACTGGGCCACCTTTTGCAGCTCTTCAATCAACTCGTCGGAGAAGCGATCCAAAGGAAATACCAGATTATCAAATTCTTGGGTATCCGCCATGCGGCCAATGCGGTCATGGCGAGATACCAGGCGGTATTTCTCGCGCACAATCTGATGGGTCACTTCCTTGGGCGGCGCAAATTTGTCTTTAATAATCTTAAATACAATATTGTAAGAGGGCAGGGTAAATACAGTCATGACCATGCCTTTAATGCCGGGCGCAACAATAAACTGGTCGCTGGAATTTTCCAGGTGACCTACCAGCTGCCGGTAAAATTCGGTTTTGGCATGTTTGGGAAAGCCCAGGGAATTGTAGATCTCGTAGTCAAGCTTGCGGGGCATCAATGTCTTCAGGAAATGGGCATATTGGTAGGGTAGGGGCGCATCCACCATAAAATGGTTGCGGGTAAAGCTGAAAACCACACTGAGATCATCATCGTTAAACAGCGCCGTATCCACATACAGATTGCCTTTCTCGGTATTGAGAAATACCAGGGCCATAGGGAAAGTCTGATCGCCATCAACAACACGGCCCACCATATAGGCGGCCTTGCTGCGATAAAAAGTGGATTCCAGAATATCGAATTTAATCTGTTTGGCCGAGCCTTTAAGCTGGGGCACTATCTCCTGATTAAACACTGCCATAATGCAGTCGAGATCCAGCTCAATATCCTCACCGGGCAGGCTGAATTCCGACTCCTTTAAAATGCGCCTGAAGGTGTCGCGAAAGCCCTCGCCCTCGTAGCGTACAAAAATACTGTACTCCGCTTCCGGAGCCTCAATCAACTGTGATGACAGCACATAGATAATATCGTCATTGATCTTGTCATGGTCATGAATATCGCTAAACACCGAGTTAAAAAATGTCTCGGCAATTTCAAAGTTGGGGAAATTAAACACCAGCTGGGTATAGGCCTGCTTGGCTTCGCTCCACAGCTTGAGGTTGGCAATATCCTTGTTGGTCACCATCTCCAGATACTGAACCGTCTGAGCTACCTTGTCTTTATACAGCTCCAGCCGATCAACATTGGCCTGCTGCACTCCGTGCCAATCAGCTTTTTCAAATCGCGCCTTGGCGCTGAGAGTAGAATTCAGATAGTCGGCAAAATAGCTGCGAAAGCCATTCAATATGGTCTTCGCCATGCGCCGCGCCGTTGAATTGTGAGTTAATAGTTGTCCAGCCATAGTCGGTGATTAGTCTAGCAGCTGCTTGAGCCGGTCCAGCTGCTCAAGATTATGCGCTTGGCTGGCAGCCACCTGAGGCGTCTCGGGCAGCGCCTGGGGCGGTTCAATGCTGAACTCTTGCCCCATCACTACAAGATCACAGTACTGCTGATAGATCTCGGTAAAGGCAGGCAGTGCTTTGGACTCAATTTCATTGGCCAGCAGATGCCAGCCGCAGTCTCGGCCAGCAAGATAGACTATGCTATGAGACCATGGCTGCTCCGCCTTTGGGCTGAGTTTATTGCAAGCCTCCTGATAGGCCTTGCGTGGATTGGGCAGGCCCGCAGGCATGCCGGCAGAGCGGCAGGCATTCAACATTTTGTGCAATGTCGGCAGATATTCACTGTCAGCGATAATCTTCTCTGCAGCGGACAAGATAATTGCCGGGGCAAAATGCTCCAGCTTTGACAGCCACAGTTTTTTCGCCAGATTTTCCGACTTGGTATTATCGCCGAAGGCGGCGTAGTACTGATTGTGATAATTAACCTGAAACAGCGCAAAAATCTGATTGATCGCATCAATCAGTTCAGGGCTTGCTGAAACCGGTTTAGCTTGCCCAGCTGCGGTCTGAGAGCGCGTCGATGATGCTGCGATCTCTGAGGCGACCTTCTGAATGAGATCCGTGCTGTTTGCCATGATTACTGCTCGTTGACTGAGGTTGATTGTGCCGCGCCCACTGACGCTTTACATACTGCAAAAACTTGGTGCTCCAGGAAACCTGAGGGGTTCCATTCTCCTGCCAGTAGAGCACAAATTCAGGAATAATCTGCTGAGCAAACTGGCGATCAATATTGGCCATTTGCAATACATCATAGACAGATTCCTTAGGTTGCCACTGGGCTGGAATCGAGCGAGGCATTGTGTCTTGATCCATCATACCAGTATAAAACTGCCATTGACGGCGCACATGCTGAATAAACTTTGAGTCCCAGGTGCTGGATACATCACCGCGATCGCGCCAGTAGAGAATAAACTCCGGTACCGCATCTTCAATAAAGTTAGGGTTGATGCCGCCCTGCTTAACCAGAATATCCATGGCATCCGGAGAGGGCCGCCATTCGCCGGTTACCGAGACTTTACGGCGGCGGCGATGATTAGTACTCTCCGCCTGTTGCCACTGGCGCCAAACCTCTTTGATATATTTTGATTCCCAGCTGTGCCGCGGCACATTGCGCTCGCGCCAGTAGGCAACAAACTGCGGAATCTGCTGCTGGGCAAACTCCCGGGTCACACCCAGCTGAGCCAGCTGACGCAGGGCGTCCTCGCTGGGCTGCCAGTTGCCACTAATGGTTTTTGCGGAATGAGGGCTGCTAAACTGATTAATCTGTGGACTCGCCTGATGTGCCGTCTGGGATGGCACTTGAGCCGAGCTGCCCCCTTCATTAAAGGCAAAGCGAAAATCTTGTTGCGTGGAAAAAGCGCCGCCGCCAATCAGCAGCAATCCCTTCTCATGGAGGCTGGCAGATAGCCGGCGAATATCATCCTCACGCCAAAATGGCGCCAGACCCAGAAGCCTCTGGCCAGAGACGGTAACCCAGCTAAAACCACTGCTTTGCACCGTATCTCCATGGGCCAGGCACTCCTGCAGCAATTGCAGCAATACCGTCTCCTCCAGGCCGATAGTAGAGGCCAGAGTGGGCGAGATCGCAATAGGCTTTTCGGGAATTAACGACATCGGAATACTGTATCAGAAAGCCAACTGATGAACGAGATAAACCTCAAACAGTCCAGCCCCCACTGACAGGAAACACCTGCCCGACAAAGCAATCTGCGGCATCAGAACAGAGATAGGCAGCAAACTGGGCATCCTCGTGCATTGATACCAGCCGCCCCAGTGGCACCTCCCGTTTAAGCCGCTCCTGGAAGGCGGGATTGGCTTTGGTCTCTTCCGGGAAGTAGGTGGGGTTATCGACAAAGTTCTGGGCTATGGCATTGATCTGAATACCATGAGGAGCCATCTCTACACCGGCGGCCTGCACATAGGCAAGTTGAGCGCCGCGGGCTGCACTGTAAGTGGATGCTCGCTTCATACCGCGCAGGGCTGAGGCGCTGCCCATAACCAGAATCTTACCGGACTGGCGTTCAATCATCTGGGGTAGCACTGCGCTGAGCAGCCTTGGCATTGGGTCAACCACTGCACTAAACACTGATTGCCACTCGTTATCTTCAACTTTCTCAAGTTTGGTAAAGGGGGCGGGAACCGCCAGATTAACCACCAGAACATCAATGGTGCCTGCCGCTTCAATAATCCTCGCGGGCAGTGCTGGATCAGTCAGTAGCTGATTGTCGCCGATGACCTCGGCGCCCATCTCGGCAAAGACTTCACAGAGTTTGGGTCCCATAAAAGTATCGGCCTGGGTGACTAGAATTCGTTTGCCCTTTAGATTATTGCTACTCATGGTTGATCCTCTGCTGAAAAGTGGCTGGCAAGTTTGCTCAGTGCATCGCCGGTCACTCGGTTAACGGTCCAGTCATCCATGGGCTCGGCGCCCAGAGACAGATAAAAATCTTTAGCGGGCTGATTCCAGTCTAGTACCCACCATTCCAGTCTGCCACAGTTGCGTTCAAGAGCCAGATTGGCCAGATAGGCCAACAATATTTTGCCAAAGCCTTTGCCGCGCATCTCTGGCTTAATATAGAGATCCTCAAGATAGAGGCCTGGCCGCCCCAGGAAGGTGGAGTAATTATGAAAGAACAGGGCAAACCCAACTGGCTGACCCTGATGCTCGGCAATCACTACTTCAGCGTAGGGTTTTTCACCAAATAAAGACTTCTCCAGCGTGGCGACATCGGCCACTACCTGGTGAAGCAGTTTTTCATAATCTGCCAATTCTTTGATAAATTCTAGAATAAGCGGACAGTCTTCGACTGTGGCCTGACGGATAATTAATGACATAGTTAAACGTTATTTTATGGGTGTGCCAGAGGCTTATCTTAGCTCCAGGTTATAATTTTTATTACTGTACATAACAACAGTAATGGGATTAAATAAGGCCTGATAACAGGAGAATCCCTTGGCTACAAAATCCAAATCCGCCTATGTATGCAATGACTGTGGCGCTGACTACCGCAAATGGCAGGGTCAGTGCGGCGAGTGCGGTGCATGGAATACATTGACTGAAGTGCGTTTGGGGCCCGCAGCTCGCGGCGGCAAGGTACTGCGGCCTGGGTTTGCCGGGGCTGTGGATGGTGCGGTAAAAACCTTGGCGGATATTGCGCTGGATGAAATCCCCCGTATCAGTACAGGAACCGGCGAGCTTGATCTGGTGCTCGGCGGAGGTCTGGTGCCCGGTTCTGCTATTTTGGTGGGTGGTGAACCCGGGGCAGGTAAAAGTACATTGTTGCTACAGACATTGTGCAAACTGGCGGAAAACAATACTGCTTTGTATGTCACTGGCGAGGAATCTCCCCAGCAAGTGGCCATGCGCGCGAAGCGTCTGGATCTGCCCGCGGATAAACTGGAAATTATGGCGGAGACATCGGTGGAGACTGTCTGTGCCATTGCCGAGCAGAAGCGGCCTAAAATTCTGGTGGTGGACTCTATTCAAGTGATGCATATGGAAGAGGTAGCCTCAGCTCCCGGCAGTGTATCCCAGGTGCGCGAGAGCGCTTCTATGTTGGTGCGCTTTGCCAAGCAAACCGGCACTGTATTGATTCTGGTGGGCCATGTAACCAAAGATGGTTCTCTGGCAGGACCCAAAGTATTGGAGCATATGATCGACTGCTCGCTGATGCTCGAGGGTTCCAGCGATTCTCACTTCCGCACCTTGCGCAGCAATAAAAACCGCTTTGGCGCGGTTAATGAGCTGGGCGTTTTTGCCATGACCGATAAAGGTCTCAAAGAAGTAGCTAACCCCTCAGCAATTTTTCTCCAGCGCGGCGAGGATGTTTCCTCTGGCTCTGTGGTGATGGTGGTTTGGGAGGGCACTCGGCCGCTACTGGTTGAGCTACAGGCGCTGGTGGATGATAGCCATCTGGGCAACCCCCGGCGGGTTACTGTGGGTCTGGATCACAACCGACTTTCAATGTTGTTGGCGGTGTTGCATCGCCATGGCGGCATTGCCGTGGGTGATCAGGATGTGTTTGTGAATGTGGTGGGTGGGGTCAAAGTCCTGGAGACCAGCGCGGATCTGGCACTGATTTTGTCGGTGATCTCCAGCTTCCGTGATAAGTCTCTGCCCCAGAATCTGGTGGTATTTGGCGAGGTGGGATTGGCCGGTGAGATTCGTCCGGTGGCCAATGGTCAGGAGCGTCTGCGCGAGGCGGCCAAACATGGGTTTACCCGCGCAATTGTGCCTGCGGGCAATGCGCCCAAGCAGCCAATCAAAGGAATGACAGTGATACCGGTGCGCAAGGTAACTGAGGCGCTCGATGCACTGTCTTAGTCCTGCTTAGAGTTGTTTACCGGTTCGCTTGCATGCATTTATTATTGGCTGCTCGCCAATGATGCTGACGTCGGTTGCTTGCGTCGCCAGAAAATCAAAAAGATTCCGGTAGCAAGCTGCCACGCGCCATAGAGCAGCATTGTAAATAGCGCCATATCTGCCACCGGGTTGCTCTGCCCGGCGACCGTTGGGAATAGTGATACCTTGAGCAGAAAGCCCAGATTGACATTTCTGACCACCACTTCCATTTCGATGGCTCTGTTATCTTCTGGTGCCAGCCCAAAGCCTTTGGTCATCCATACGCCCAATAGCGTGAGACTAATAATAAAAGCAAAGAGCGTGGCAATATCATCCCCTGATGTATTGGCAAAGTTAAGTCTGCCAGCACCCAGAGAGCCGACCACAATAATGCCAATGCCTATTAGTGATCCCCTAACACAGAGATCCGAAAAGCCTTTGGCATAGTTGGGGAAGCGTTTTAACAAAGCCATGCCTGTGGCCAGAGGCAGCAGCAGGCAAAGACCAATTTCAATAGCGACTTTTTGTACCGGCATCACAAAGCTATCGGTCATATAGTCGGAGATAAGAAAATCTAAAATCATTGGCGTAGTGACAAGGCAGGCTACTGAAGTCAGGGCGGTGATGCTGATCGAAAGGGGTACATTGCCTCGCGCCATAAAGGTAAAGATATTGGAAACCGTGCCACCGGGGATAGCAGCCACTATGGCAATACCAATTACCATGCCCGCAGGCAGATCAGTCAGCATAATAAAGCTCAGTGCAATCAGAGGCACCATCACCAGCTGCATTAATAAGCCAACGGTCGCAGCTTTGGGTTGCAGAACCACCTTCTTAAAATCGGCGATTTGCAGGCTGGCACCCATACCCAGCATTGCCAGTACCAGCTGTACTGCCGCGACCCAGTATTCATACTCGATATACAGCCCAATCATGATGTCTCCCCGTTACCGTTCTAATTGTCAGTTGTTGTTTTTATTTTTGCCAGAGATATTAATCCATTGTCTGATTAAAAATCGCCACAGAAAACGGTACCCCGGATTTCTTGCAGCCGAAGTTTTGCTCCACTGGCATATTGGCGCTAATTGGTGCAATGGCACGGATTAACTGCGGAGCCTCCAGCGCCAGCCTGTAGGCCATATGTCCGCCGTTAGAGTGGCCTGTTACAAACACCTTGTTGGGATCGATCTGATGACGCTGAACAAACAGATCGATCAAAAACCCTATATGGGCGATATCATCAATATTTTGTGTATTGGCGCTGTAGTCGGCCGAGGCCCGGCAATCATTCCAGTGGTTTTCGAAGCCGTTGGCATACACTGGAATATACTGATTAGTCTCGGCCAGAAGATCGAACTCATAACCAGTCATCTGCCGGATGGCTTCACCGCTACTTTTGGATCCATGGAGGACAAATATCAGCGCAGCCCCTTGTCTGTGGTTAGCCGGTAAATAGTAGGAGAAGGATCGATCAATGCCACCGCTGGACAGTATATTATCGGCTCTATATTCGCCTGCTAACTCAGGCTCGGAAACCCCTGGTGTGTAGATATAGTACCAATGCAATCCACCCCAAACGGCAAGAGATAATAAAATCAATACCAACAGACCGCGGATAATCTTCAATTTGGAATACTCTTTTATTTTGTCGAATTAGAGTTTTCAGCGGGCATAACCAGTTCTTTGGTCCTAACCAGATGGCCAAAATCCTGATTTAACCAGCGCACTAGTGAAGCGCAGAGCAAAATCATAATAGGCACCAGTGGCACAGAGCTGAGCACGGTCATAGACATGACTGTATCCAGCGCCCCGGACTGCAGTATTCCGGCAGTTATAAGGGCCAGCAATACTGCCCAGGCCAGGCGATTCCAGCGCTTGGGTTCAGCATCTGCAGGCAGGTTTCTGGCACAGATACTGGACAGCACGTAGGCCGCGGAATCAATGCTGGTGGCATAGAAGATAATTGACAGCAATGTAAACACTGCTAGGGTAAATTTCCCCAATGGCATGCTTTGAATAACCAGTGCATTAACAAACGACATACCCTGAGTAGAAAGAATCTCCTGCACAGCCAAACTGCCGGTGGTCTCCAGGTGCAGAGAGTAGCCACCCATCACTGCCATAAATAACCAGGTGCCCAGACAGCCCCAACCGATCACTCCCAGCACCATCTGGCGGATGGTGCGGCCGCGGGAAATGCGCGCAAAAAACAGCCCGATCATGCCGGTATAGGCCAGCCACCAGGCCCAGTAAAATCCGGTCCAGTCTTCTGGGAAAGAGCCATTCTCAATAGGGTCAGTCCAAGTCGCGGCGCTGATAAAGTTACCAAACATCAAACCAATGCTGTTGACGGTCAGGTCCATAATAAAAATTCCGGGCCCGGCCAATAGAACAAAGACAATCGCCACAAGGGCCAGAGCAATATTGATATCCGCCAGCACTTTGATGCCCGACTTGAGCCCGCGGTAAACACTGGCACCAAACAATAAGGTCCACAGACAGAGCACCGCCATTTTGATCAGCATACTGTCGGGAATATCAAACAGGGTGGCGAGCATTGCCGATAACAGCGGGACACCGAGCCCTAATGAGGTGGCAACACCGCCGACAATACCCAGTACAATAAAGATATCGATCAGGGTTTTAATCTGACTGCGACCCTTTGCTGGCAGCACGGCATCGCAGGCACTGCTGATACGCAGAGTGCGATAACGCTTTACATAGAGCATATAAGCAATGGGTACAGCGGGCACCGCGTAGATCGCCCAACCCATAATGCCCCAGTGGAATAACGGGTACATATGCGCCCATTCAAAAGACTTGGACGAGCCTGGCGCAATGCCCATAGGCGGTGTTTGCAGATAATAAATTGGCTCGGCAAAGCCCCAGGCGATCACTCCAGCACCAATGGCCGCAGTAAACATCATGGCTATCCAATGGGCATCGGAATATTCTGGGGGTTCGTCAGTGGCACCCAGTTTTACATGGGCATAGGGGCCAAAAGCCAGCCATAGACAAAACATTACAGCGGCGATGGCAACCGATAGATACAGCCACAGGAAGTTGCTCATAATAGCTTTGCGCCCATCGACTAACAATTGGGCTGCACTGTCGGGAAAAATCATTAAAGGAATGGCGCAGACAAGAACAATGATTACTGCTGGAATAAAGATTGCCCAATCCAC
>CAXAJC010000013.1:0-23539 GCA_963969005.1 uncultured Cellvibrionales bacterium
GGCTTCGGTGCTACTCGCGCTGAATCTCGCCAGTTAGTGGCTCACAATTCAATCCTCGTTAACGGGCAGAAGGACAACATCGCTTCTTTCAAGGTTCAGGAAGGAGACACAGTTGGACTGCGTGAAAAATCGAAAAAGCAGCTGCGCGTTCAAACTGCTCTGCAGTTGGCCGCACAACGTGGTGAAGTTGAATGGATGCAAGTAGATACAAACAAGATGGAAGGCACGTTTACGCGCAACCCAGATCGTTCTGATTTGCCTGCCGAGATCAATGAAAATCTGATCGTCGAACTTTACTCTAAGTAATCGCTTTACAGCTCTTACAGGTAATAATATGCAAAATTCTGCTACTGAATTTCTTACACCGCGCAATATTGATGTAACTTCGCTCGATGCTAACCACGCTAAAGTGGTTTTAGAACCTCTGGAGCGTGGTTTTGGTCACACGCTGGGCAATGCTCTGCGCCGTATCCTGCTCTCTTCGATGTCTGGCTGCGCCATCATTGAAGCTGAGATTGAAGGTGTTGAGCACGAGTACTCTGCCATAGAGGGTGTTCAAGAGGACGTGATGGAAATCCTCCTCAATCTCAAAGGCGTTGCCATTGTTATGGAAGGCCGTGATGATACTACAGTGACCCTGAATGCTTCAGGTCCAGGTGTTGTAACTGCTGGTGATATCGAAAGTGACGGCCATATCGAAATTATTAACCCCGACCATGTTATTGCCAATATCTCTGGCAAGACCAAGCTGAACATGCAACTGCGTATTGTTCGTGGTCGTGGCTACCAGCCATCTGACGCTCGCGCCAACGACGATGAGAATCGCACCATTGGTCGCCTGCAGTTTGATGCAACCTTCAGCCCAATCTTTAAGGTGTCTTATAGCGTTGAGAATGCGCGTGTTGAGAACCGCACAGATTTGGACAAGCTGGTTCTTGAACTAGAGACCAATGGTACTATCGATCCTGAAGAAGCGATCCGTCGTGCCGCAACCATCTTGCAACAGCAGATGGCTGTATTTGTTGACCTCGAAGGCGAGACTGCTGCAGAGCCAGAAGAAAAAGAAGAAGAGATCGATCCGATCCTGCTGCGTCCCGTCGATGATCTTGAATTGACTGTACGTTCGGCGAACTGCCTCAAGGCAGAGAGCATTTATTATATTGGCGACTTGATTCAACGCACTGAAGTTGAACTGCTGAAGACACCTAATCTGGGTAAGAAGTCTCTAACCGAGATTAAGGATGTGCTTGCTTCTCGTGGACTGTCTCTAGGAATGCGTCTTGAGAACTGGCCACCAGCTAGCCTGAAAAGTGAACGCGAACTCGCCTAAGGGCAGTTTGTATAGATATCATTGCTGAGACAGCAACGAATTAAGGAATAAAAATCATGCGTCATCGTTACAGTGGCCGCAAACTGAATAAATCCGGCTCTCACAGAAGAGCAATGTTTCGCAATATGACTGCTTCTCTGGTTGAGCATGAGTTGATTAAAACCACTCTGCCAAAAGCCAAAGAACTCCGTCGTTTTGCTGAGCCATTGATCACATTAGCGAAAGAAGACAGTGTTGCTAACCGTCGTCTGGCCTTTGATCGCCTGCGCGACAAAGCGACCGTCGGTAAGCTGTTTTCTGATCTGGGCAAGCGTTACCAGGAGCGCCCTGGTGGATATGTGCGCATTCTGAAATGCGGTAACCGCACTGGCGATAATGCGCCAATGGCCTATGTGGAGCTGGTTGATCGTGAGATTGTTGAAGCAGCTGAAGAAGTATTAGAAGCCGCAGAATAAGTGTCGCTTAAACAAAAAGCCGAGCTATATGCTCGGCTTTTTTGTGTTTGCGGAAAAGTTACTGGGAAAAGTTACTGCCAGATCTTGACTCGTTGCTCCGGTGGTAAATACAGGCCATCTCCCTCTTTAACATCATAGGTCTTATAGAACTCTGCCATATTGGCAAACACTCCATTGATACGGTATTTATCGGGAGAGTGGGGGTCAGTTTTAACAATCAACTCCAGTATCTGAGGCCGCCACTTGAGGCGGCTTGACTGGGCATTGCCCAAAAAGAACCGCTGCTCGCCGGTGAATCCGTCAATCACCGGAGATGATTTGCCTTTTAGGGACATGCGATAGGCCTTAAGCGCAATCGCTGTGCCGCCAAGGTCACCAATATTCTCCCCCAATGTCAGTTCGCCATTAACAAATAGTCCCGGCAGGGGTTCAAACTTAGCAAATTGCTCAACCAGACTCTTGGTGCGCTGTTCAAAATTATCCCGATCTTCTTTCGTCCACCAGCTCTTGAGATTGCCATCACCGTCGTATTTGCTGCCCTGGTCGTCGAAGCCATGGCCAATCTCATGGCCGATGGTGCTGCCGATGGTGCCATAGTTATAGGCATCGTCTGCATCGGGCAAAAAGTTGGGCGCCTGCAGATAGGCGGCAGGAAAGACAATTTCATTGAGACCTGGATTGTAATAGGCATTGACCTGCTGAGGGGCCATAAACCATTCTTCCCGGTCAATGGGACTGCCGAGCTTGCCCACATTACGGTTATGGCTGAAGGTACGCGCGCGCTTTATGTTGCCCACCAGATCATCGCTGCTCACCTGCAGTGACGAATAATCCAGCCATTTATCTGGATAGCCAATCTTTGGTGTAAATTTCGACAGCTTGATTAATGACTGCTGCTTGGTCGCCTCAGTCATCCACTCTAGATTTTTGATCGAGTCGGCATAGGCTGCAATAAGATAATCGACCATCTCAACCATACGAGCCTTAGAGGACTCAGGAAAATGCTTTTCAACATACAGCTTGCCTAACAGCTCCCCGAGATTGCGATTGATGGAGGTTGTCGCCTTGCGCCAGCGGCTTTGTTGTTCCTGACGCCCGGACAGGGTCTTGCCATAGAACTCAAAATGACTATCAACATAGTTTTTGGACAAATAAGGCGCAAAGCTACTGATCAACTGCAGGCGCAGATAATCTTTCCATGTAGCCACATCAGTTTGCTGAAATAGTCTGTTAAACTCTTCCATATAGCTAGGCTGACTGACGATTGCATAGTCCAGCTCAGCGGCGCCAATGTCCGCTAGATATTGGCCAAGATCGAGATTGGACAGGAGGGCCGCGAGCTCCGCTCTGGTATATTTATTGTAGACTTTGTCTGCGTCCCTATTATCAACTTTGGACCACTGAGCCGCTGCCAGTTTGCTCTCTAATGCAAAGATACGCTGTGCTGCTGCAGCGCCTTTGGGCTCTCCGATATGAGCGAATAGCTCCTTAATATAAGTCTTGTATTTCTCGATAATCAGGAGCCCGCGCTCTGACTGATCAATGTAGTAATCCCGGTCTGGGAGGCCAAGTCCAGATTGCAGAAAGAACATGGCATAGCTGGTCGCGTCCTTGTCGTCCTGACCTACATACAGATTAAAGGGTGCATCTACACCCATTGCATTGCTGCGGCCAAAATAGCCAGCTATATCAATATGTGTCTCAAGCTTGTCGATAGCAGCCAGATCCGCAGCAATAGGTGTCGTACCCAGCTCATCAATGGCATCTTCATCCATATAGGCATTGTAATAGTGACCAATCATAGTTTTAGCAGCATCAGATCCAGGATTTTCCGCAGCTTCAACAACAATCGCTCTACTCTGTTCCAGACTCTCTTTGCGCAAAGTCATATAGCTGCCCCAGCCAACTTCATCTGCGGGGATCTCTGTGGCTGCCAACCAGCCACCATTGGCGTATTCATAAAAGTCATCTTGAGGACGCACATTGGGGTTCATGCCCTCAATATTGATACCTGAAGTTAGTGGCGTTTTTTCTGTGCAGGCAGATGCCAGCAGCGCAATTAAAAGTGGCAAGCAGTATTTTTTAGTCATCGCAGATCAGTCCTTATATTGGCGCTATCCTAAGCCTAAGCGCAAACTTAAGCCAGTTGATGGAAGTATTCCCGGCTATGTAAATTCATCAGCCGCATAGGGCCACCCCAGACACAGCCCGTGTCCAGGGCAAAGATATTATTGCCGCAGTCGCGACCCTCAAGGGCAGCCCAGTGGCCAAAGATAATCTTATCCTCAGCATTGCGCTGGTTGTGGTGGGCAAACCAGGGCCTGTAGGGCAGAACTGCTTCCACCGCCGATTTAGACTCTAACTCGAGCTCTCCCTCTGCGGTGCAAAAGCGCATTCTGGTTAAGTAGTTGGTGATTACCCGCCAGCGCTCCGGGCCTGCCAGTTGCTCCGACCAGAGGGCCGGTTGATTGCCATACATATGGTTAAAGTAGTCCCCGGCAGCATCTGACATTAAAATAGTGCTTACCTCTGCAGCCAATTGATGGGCTGTAGGCAAATCCCAGATCGGCGGTATGCCAGCATGAACAATATGATACTGCCCGACCTGCAGAAGCAATGGCTGCTGTTGCAGCCAACTCAGTAGCTGGTCCCGGTCAGGAGCGGCGAGAATTTCATCAAGAGTATCTTTTGGGGTCGGGCCCCTTACACCATGGGCAATGGCAAGTAGATGAAGATCATGATTGCCCAGTACCATTTTAAATGAATCACCAAGGCCATAGCAGAAGCGCAAAGTCTCAAGGGACTTTGGCCCCCGATTAATCAGATCACCCACTGAAATTAACCGATCCTGTTTTGCATCAAAAGCCACAGTCTCAAGTAACTCCAATAATGGATCCAGACAGCCCTGAACATCACCTACGGCATAGTCAGTCATCTAGTGCACTGCATTGGGTGACGACAGCAAAAATGGCTGAATAGGAGCATTGAATGACTCGCCGTTTTCGTCCACCAACTGATAGGAGCCCTCCATGGTGCCCACTGGCGTATCAAGCACCACACCACTGCTATAGCTATAGCTCTCCCCGGCTGCGATAAAAGGCTGCTCACCAATCACACCCATTCCCTTGACCTCTTTGCGTTCCTGATTGGCATCGACGATCACCCAGTGCCGGCTCAGTAGTTGAGCAGTTTCGGCACCACAGTTTTCAATAGTTATATGATAGGCAAAGGCGTAGCGATCATCCTCGGGTTGAGACTGATTGGATAAATATTCGGTTTCGACGCTTACAATTATTGGCTGAGTATTCATGACTTTTTGAGACCCTTTCTTTTACTGCAGCCCTATAAATGCTGCCGACTCTTATTAATTAAATTGGTTAATTCGACAAATTCTGCCACCGACAGTTGCTCTGCACGGCGGGACAGATCAATAAGCTCTGCAGTGCTCTCCAGATCATCAGTCAATGGCCGCAAACAGTTACGCAATGTTTTGCGCCGCTGTTGAAAGCACTGGCTGACCACTTTGCTGAGCAGAGCCTCATTGTCGCAGACCCAGGGCATGGTTTTATGGGGTTTGAGCCGCACTACCGCCGACTGCACCTTGGGTGCCGGGCGAAACGATTCTGGTGGCACCGGAATCAGTGGCGATACCCGACAGTGATACTGAATCATCACCGAGAGGCGGCCGTAAGCTTTGGTCCCTGGCGCAGCACCAATACGGTCAACCACTTCCCGCTGCAGCATAAAGTGCATATCTTTAATAAGATGTCGCACATTGAGCAGATGAAATAATAATGGTGTAGAAATATTGTAGGGCAGGTTGCCTACCAGTCGCAATTCGCGGCCATCGTGAAACTGGTTAAAGTCTGTCTTTAGGGCATCGCCGCTGTAGATCGTAAACTGCTCATAATCCACAAACTTTTTACCGAGAAATTCAACCAGATCCCGATCCAGTTCCAGTACGGACATCCCTGGGCAAAGCGTAACAAGATGTTCTGTGATGGCCGCCATGCCCGGGCCAATTTCAATCAGATTGTCGTCGATCTGCGGATTAATTGCGGACACAATCTGGCCGATTATTTGCTGGTCGACCAGAAAATTCTGTCCAAAGCGTTTGCGTGCCTGGTGGTTAACACTCACTGGGCTCTCGCCTTGGCCATTTGTTTGGCAACTCTGATTGCGGTTTCGAGACTGCCATTGTCGGCTTTACCCGTGGCCGCTAAATCCAGGGCGGTGCCATGGTCGACGGAGGTTCTAATAATGGGCAGTCCCAACGTGATATTGGCTGCGCGACCAAAGCCCTGATATTTGAGTACCGGCAATCCCTGATCGTGGTACATGGCCAGCACCGCATCTGCATTGTCCAGATACTTGGGTGTAAACAAAGTGTCCGCGGCCAGTGGCCCCAGTACGTTGACTCCGCGCTGACGGAACTGCTCAAGTACTGGCTCAATGACCTCAATTTCCTCAAGGCCCAGATGACCAGACTCTCCAGCATGGGGATTGAGGCCACAAACTAAGATGGTCGGCTGAGCAATATTAAACTTTGTTTTGAGGTCATTGTAGAGTATCTCAATAACCTCGGTGAGTAGCGTGCTATCAATGGCATCAGTGACTTCCCGCAGGGGCAGGTGAGTTGTGGCAAGGGCCACTCGCAACTGCTCAGTAGCCAGCATCATAACCACAGTCTGGGTGTTGGTTTTGTCTGCCAAATATTCGGTGTGACCAGAGAAGGTAATACCGGCCTCATTAATCACTGATTTCTGTACCGGGCCCGTGATCATGGCGTCGCAGATTCCAGACTGACAGGCTTCGATGGCACTATCCAGGGTCTGCAAAACATAGTTGGCATTGCTGTGATTCAGCTGTCCGGCTATCACTGGTTCAGCTAGGGGTACAGGCGCGACAACTAACTCTCCTGCCATTCGGGACTGGGGCGGTTGATCTGGTGTAAATGGCAGTATTTTGACTGGCAGACCAAGTTCTGCTGCCCGATCGACCAGCAGATCTTGATCGGCAAACACCACCAGTTCGGATTCCTGTGGCTGCTGAACCGTTTGAATAACAAGGTCAGGTCCAACACCGGAAGGTTCTCCCGGTGTCAGTGCCAGTCTAAATGTCATGACTGATCGGATCCTTTGATCTCGATAAAGGCTTCGTCACGAATCTCTTGCAACCATACCTGCAGCTCTTCTTCATACTTGCGCTGGCGGAGCATATTCTGTGCATTGTTGCGCAGGATATTAGAGCTGAAATCCTCATCGCGACGCTCGGTCACCTGAAGAATATGCCAGCCAAACTGAGAGCTAAAAGGTGCACTGACTTCATTGAGAGCGATATTATTCATTGTCTCTTCGAACTCTGGTACAAACATGCCCGGAGTTGACCAACCCAGCTCGCCATTCTTTAAGGCGGAGCCGGGATCTTCGGAAAATTCTTTTGATAAGGCGCCAAAGTCCTCCCCGGCGATCACCCGATCACGGAGCTTGTTAAGCTCGGCAATGGTAGTTTCTTGATCGCGAATTTGGTTTGGCTTAATCAGGATGTGTCGAGCAAAATGCTGCTCGATCAGGCGCTCACCGCCGCCGCGACGCTCATAGAGTTTTAATAGATGGTAGCCCGCACCACTGCGAATCGGTTCAGATACCTTGCCCACATCCAACTGTTCAACCGCGTCGATAAAGATGCCGGGCAGTTGAGCCATTTTGCGCCAGCCTAAATCTCCCCCTTGAAGCGCGGATTGATCGGCGGAGTTGGCAATGGCCAATTGGCGAAAATCTGTACCGCTGTCGATTTGAGCGCGCAAATCATTAGCGCGTCCAAGAATACTCTCTACTTCCTCCGTGCTGGAACCTGAGGCTACCGATAATAAAATCTGCCCAACATTGACATCCGGGCTGGTCAGTAATTTTCCCTCTTCGGAATTAAGAAAATTATCCAATTCCTGTTCGCTGACAAAAATACGGCGCATAACCCTGCCCTGCTGCACTCGCATAATAGTGATTTCGTTGCGAATATCTTCGCGTACGGTCGCCACTGTGCCGCCTTCGGCATGGATGCTGGCAATGTACTCTTCCATGCTGAGCTTTTTGCTGCCAGCGATACGGCTCAAAGCCTGGTTAATTTCTTCATCGCTAACACGCACGCCCGCATTGTAAGCAATGTTTAATTGCAGCCGCTCAATGATCAGACGATCCAGTACCTGCTGCAGGAGAATCTCCTGGGGCGGTGCTTGGGTACCCGACTGCTTGATTTGGGTATAGATTGAAATCATTCGCGCGTCCAGTTCGCTCTGCAGAACGACATCGTCATCTACTACTGCGATAACCTTGTCCAGCAGTTCTACTTGAGCATGAGCCGCCATGGATATAGCTATTGTGCCGGCCGCGACTGTTGCGATTGATAGAGATTTAAAAGTTTTCCAGAGGTTCATAACCGTAAATACCATTTTTAAGCATTGTGTCTACCCGACTGCTAATGCCAGCCAGACCTTTAAATTGAATTTGGAAGAAGATCCCACGGTTGGTCTTGAGGTTCATCTCGGGGAGCAATATTTCATCCTGACGATCAAGCCAGCGCCTGAGCACCAGACTGGCCCGCCAGCAACAATTGTTATATTCGAAGCCAGCAAAGGTTTCTAGTTCCCGCTTGTTGGTAAAATCGTAGTTCCAGCGGCCGACCAGATTAAAATTATTGCCAGTCGGCACAAAGGCAGATAAATCTACCTGATCAATATCCTGGTCAATATCTGTGTTATCGAATACCCGGGCCAGTCGCCGGTTATATCTGTAAGTGAAATTGAAAAGCCGATTTTCGTTATCATTGTAGCGTGCGCCCAAGCTGCCCTTATTAATTTCATTGTCGAGATTGTCATAGATCAGATTGCTGGTAATACGCCAGCTTTTGCTGACCCGGGCTGCCAGTTCCATCGCAATAGGTGACATGTCTCTAGTCAGCTCAGGCCCCAGATTACTAGCGCTGCTCTGTGCCAGCGTAACTTGTCGATCTTCATAAAATATCGACTGGGCAATGCTGACTCTAAAGCGTTCCTGCCCGGTATTTTTATTGATAAACCTGCTGGTTAAACCAATGGTCAGGCGTTTATTGTCGGAGATTCGATCCCCTCCACTAAAGCGCCCATCAAGAAACAGCGTGTTATATGAGGGACTATAGGCTGAGGTATCAAAGTCAGGGAGATCAGACTGATCTTCAAAGTCGGACTTCACATAAAATAGCCGCGGCTCAAGAGTCTGCTGAAAATTGCCCAGCCAGTTCGTATCGCGCTCGAGAAAAATACCTGCATCGACAGAGTAGACTGGTGCAGTGACCGATGGACTGGAATCGGCAAGTTGTCCGCCATCTCCAGCCTTTAGGCTATAGGATATATGTTTGAGGGCAATCTTTGGTTTTAAGTAGCCCCAGGTCCAGCGCTTATCCCAGCTTAGATCATAGTCCATGCGGTTGCGACTGCCGGTCACCAGATTGGGGTTGCTGTGATCAAAAATTGCATGACTGTTATTGAGATTGAGTATCAATGAGCTGCCAAATCTGTAGTAGCCGTCGATGGATACCTCTGGCTCCACTGAATACTGATCGCTAAGGCCGCGCGTAACAACCTGAAAGTCTTTGGTTCCCAAGCTGTAATTCCAGTGCTCGGTTTTGTAGCCTATTGAGGCACGACGTTGCAGATGGGTCATGCTATTGCTGTCCTGAGACAGATTGCCCAGATCGCGAATGTAGTCTTCGTCACTGGCGTAATTCATATCGATAAAAGTCGACCAGGGCCTGTTTCTGCCGCCGGTATGCTTCAGGCTGGAAAGGTGCCGATCCTCACCCAGATGGCGATACAGGCCAGTCTCCGGATCGAGGTCATCCTCGTCATTGCCGCCTTTATCATTGCCTAGGTAGCTGCCTGAAAGCTTGGTTTTCGACCATTTGCTAAGGTGGCGCATTTCTAGGGCCAGACCAGTGCCACGTTTTTGAATATAGCGGGGTGTGATTGTTGCATCATAGTTGGGCGCTATGTTCCAGTAGATCGGCTGAGCATAGTCGAAGCCATTCTTGTTGCCAGTTTCAATCGCTGGAAACAGCAGGCCAGAGGAGCGGCGATCATCGACAGGAAATTTAATATAGGGCACATAAAATACTGGTATATCTTTAACTTCCAGGCGGGCATTCTTGACAGTGGCAAAACCTGTATTTTGATCAATCGCAATCTCTTTGGTTACCAGCTCCCAGGCATTATCTCCCGGTGCACAGGAGGAATAGGTAGAGTCATTGATTAGAATGATGCCGTCTTCGGTGCGCGATAATGTATCCGCCGTTCCTCTCACTGAGGCCTCATGCAGAACATAGGTGGCATCGTCAAGATGCACTTCTTTGCTATCAATCTCAATCAGCGCATTGCTACCCAGCAGCAGCATACCCGGCTCGCGGAAGCGCACATCACCCTCCAGTGTTACCTGGCGGGCAGCCTGATCCACCGTGGCTGTATTGCTGCTGACTTGTCGGTAACCCTGAGATATTTGTACATCACCTTCTAGCAGAGCGATATTGTCATCAATTGCTTCAGTGCTGTTGGCATTGAGGCGCAGGGAGGCTTCCCCTGGCGGTATATCCGCATCCGGGTAGTCTCTTGCTGGTTCCGTATAGGCGCCACAGCAATATTGGTCGAGCTCTGCCCTCTGGGCTTGCGACATGTTCTCTTCTTGCATCCAGTCAAGGTTGCGCACTTTAGCGACCCGGGGTTCATCTGGATTGCGTGACTGGTTACTGCTGCGGCTGCGAGCTGGACGGGCAGTTCCGTTTTGCGTGGCGGAGCCAATTTCCTGATTGCACTGCCAATTGCCAGAATCACCAGCTGTGCAATTCCATTCAGGTTCGAGTTCCTCAGCATTGATATAGCACATTGGCAGACTGACCAAAATGGCCAGCGTCAGGCGGCGAAAGAGACGGGTATTAGTTTGATTGCAATTTACAATGGCTATGGGCAAAACTATTATCCAGTGCGGTTTTATCAGCGCGTATATTACCTGATATCTAGCCAGAGTAGACCCCTCTAATTGCTACAAATAGGCTAGAATAGGATTTTTCTATGGTTGTTAGCTCCATATCAGTCTAATGAAGTAACAACTTGGGCTAAACTGCATAAAAATAAGGTGTTAAAGCTTGTCTAATCAGCATTACCAACAGTTTTTTGACTGGGTTGCAGCTTCAGTTCCCGAGGCGATAAAACTGGTTGAGCCAATGCAGATTTCTCCCCTGGCCGGAGATGCAGGCTTTCGCCGCTATTACCGGACCAATACGGTTCCCAGCCTGATCGCTGTAGACTCTCCTCCAGCCAAAGAAAATAATTCTGCCTATGTAAATATTGCCCATGCCCTGCAGTCTCAAATGGTGCGTACACCGATTATTTATGCCGTAAATGAAGAGCAGGGGTTTATGCTACTGGAGGATTTTGGCGAGCATCTGCTGCTACCCGCCCTCAACCAGCAATCCGTTGATAGCCTCTATGGTCAGGCGGAAACTTGCCTGCTTAAGATACAACAATTGCAGCCCAATAAGCAGATATTCCCCAACTACAATAGCCAGCGCCTGCGCGATGAAATGGCCTTGTTTCCCCATTGGTTTGTCGGCGAATTGCTGGGTAACAGTTTGCATAAAGACGAGACAGCCATGTTGGAACGCCTATTTACCAGTCTGGTTGAAAATGCCCTGCAGCAGCCTCAGGTATTGGTCCATCGGGACTATCATTCGCGCAATCTTATGCTGCTGGCCGATGGCGATATGGGGGTGATTGACTTTCAGGACGCGGTCTCGGGTCCTGTCACCTATGATCTGGTGTCCCTATTGAAAGACTGTTATATCCGTTGGCCGGCAACAATGGTCCGCCAGCGAGCCCTGGCATTTAAGCAGCGTCTGCTGGCTGCCGATCCTGGTTTGGATATCGAAGATCAGCAATTCTTGCGCTGGTTTGACCTTATGGGACTGCAGCGTCATATCAAAGTGATGGGCATTTTTGCTCGTTTGGCGTTGAGAGATGGCAAGCACAGCTACCTTCAGGATTTGCCAATGGTTATTGATTACAGCCTTGAAGCCGCAAGTCAGTATCCGCAAACTGAGGAATTCTGCCACTGGTTTCAGCAGCGTGTCAGCCCCCTGTTGCAGTCCCAGAGTTGGTATAGCACAGCTCAGAAGGCAGATCTATGAGGGCCATGATCCTGGCCGCAGGCTTTGGCAAGCGCATGCGCCCGTTGACTGAGTTGACGCCCAAGCCGCTGCTTATGGTCGCAGGCAAGCCATTGTTGCAGCATCATATTGAGCGATTAGCTGCAGCGGGCATTACTGAATTGGTGATCAATACAAGTTGGCTGGCTGAGCAGATCGAGGACTATTTTGGCGATGGCAGTGACTTTGGTGTGACTATTAGCTGGTCCCGGGAAGCGCAGCCACTGGAGACTGGAGGTGGTATTGCCAAAGCGCTTCCAATGCTGGGCACAGACCCATTCTTGTTGATTAATGGCGATGTGTGGACTGATTTTCCGATACATCAGATTAGCCTTAAAACACTGGAGCAGGATCAGGATGCTTGGCTGTTGCTGGTCAATAACCCGGAGCATAATCCCAAGGGAGACTTTTGTCTCTCAGCCCAGATGGTCAGTTTTGAAGGTAATCCTTGCTTCACGTTTAGCGGTATTAGTCTGATGCGCCCACAGCTGTTTGCTTCCTACCAGTCCAATAATCCAGAGCAGCAGGCATTTCGCTGGTTAGATGTTATGACTGCTGCCGTAGATGCTGGCCGGGTTGCAGGTGAGCTTTATAGTGGACAATGGTGGGATGTGGGAACGGTTGAGCGCTACCATCAGCTTAACGACCAGCTTAACTCTCAACTTAACTCTCAACTTAACTCTCAACTTAACGAGCATTAAGCTTAACTGACCTTCAGGGAGTGGAGCAGGCCATGATTGGGGCAAACCATTATCAAATTATTTTCTGGCTCTGTGCTGGGACCATAGCTGTAGCTTCCATGTTGCCAGTAGAGGGTTCGCAGGTTTTTGAGTCACAGGACAAAGTCGGCCACGCTTTAATATATGCTCTGCTGTACTTTTTTGGGGTCAGAGCCTATGGCCACTCAATACACCTGTGGTTACTGGCTATTTTGATATTGTTATTTGGCCTTTCCATTGAGATAGCTCAGTCCATGACCAGTTATCGCCATGGAGATGTCTGGGATCTGGTGGCCAATGGCGTTGGTATTACCAGTATCTGGTTGCTATTGGCACTACGCGGGAGAACAGTATGATTGCAGTTTATCAGGGCAGTGATTACTTTGAAGCCCAGCTCTTGACCGGGCTGATGGAACAGGCGGGGCTGCAGGTATTTTTGCAGGGTGCCGCATTGCAGGGGGGCATGGGAGATTTGCCAGCTCTGGGTCATCTATCTATTACAGTTAACGATGCCGATGGGGACAGGGCTCTGGAGATTATCAAGGCCTATGAAAATGGTGACTATGCCCTAGGGGATGATGACTGATGACACCTCAGCTAAAGCGACTCTCTCTTTTTGTCGGGCCTGCAGCAGCTTTAGCCCTGACCCTGAGCATGATGGCAATGGGTTGGGCCCAGCAAGGTGCGATGGCCGCTGGCCTGACGTTGCTCTGTGCCCTGTGGTGGATTTTTGAACCCATACCTATTCCCGCTACTTCCATGATTCCTCTGGGGGTGTTTCCGCTGCTTGGGATTCTCGATGGCAAGCAGGTGGCCCAGGCCTATGGTGATCCGTTAATTTTACTGCTGATGGGTGGTGCCATGCTCTCCAAAGCTATGGAAAAAAGTGGAGCCCACCGGCGACTCGCCCTCTTGATGGTGAACTTTTTTGGTGCCCAGGATCAGCGTCGACTGGTGTTTGGTTTTATGGTCGCATCGGCGGTACTCAGTATGTGGGTGTCCAATACTGCGACGACATTAATGCTGTTGCCTGTGGCCTATGCTGTTCTCGAGAGTAATAGCAGTGCCTCTAAAAAACTCGCGGTGCCGCTGTTTTTAGGCATTGCTTATGCTTCAAGTATCGGTGGACTAGGCACGCCCATAGGGTCGCCGCCCAATGTGGTGTTTCTAAAAATTTATGCCGAGGCCACCGGTGTCAATATAGGGTTTGGCCAATGGATGCTTTGGGCACTGCCAGTAGTACTGCTGATGATTCCGCTGGCCGGGCTGTGGATGACGCGCAATTTGGACAGGGGAGAACCGCTGCTGTTGCCCGAAGTTGGTGATTGGCGCACGGAAGAGGTTCGCGTGCTGGTGCTGTTTGCGTTGACCGCGCTGGCCTGGATCACCTTGCGGGAGCCCGCTGGGGGTTGGAGCGGCTGGCTCAATGTGCCCAGCGCCAACTATGCGGCAGTGGCTCTAACCTCAGTGGTACTGATGTTTGTGCTGCCCAATGGCAGTGGCGGTAAATTGTTGGACTGGGAATCAGCATCCAGTATTCACTGGGGTGTACTGCTGTTATTTGCCGGCGGTATCGCAATCGCCAAAGCCTTTGCGGTGACAGGAATCAGCGAGGCCATTGGCCAGTCTCTGTCCGGTGTTACAAGATTATCCATTATTGGGATTATCGCTATTGTTGCGCTGTCGGTAACCTTCCTGACCGAGATAACCAGTAATACGGCGACCACCACCTTATTGATGCCGATTCTTGCCGCAGCCTCTCTGGGAGCAGGTTTTGAACCTGCTATTTTGATGTTGCCAGCGGCACTGTCGGCCAGCTGCGCCTTTATGTTGCCGGTCGCCACAGCGCCTAATGCAATTGTCTTTGGTACCGGGAAAATGACTGTCGAGCAGATGGTGCGCGAAGGGTTTGCGCTTAATTTAATTGGTGTAACAGTGATTACTGCAGTGGTCTATCTCTGGCTCGGTTGAGCTATGGCCTAGTCATCCAGCAGTATTTTAATACTGCTGGGTTGCAATGTCGGGCTGCCAGCCAGAGACAGCACCAGAGTTGCCATTTCATCCCAGACCTCAGCTTGTCGCTGACCTTTGATACCGCGATCAATAGCCCCGGCTTGATATAGCAGCATACGCAAATGGGCTGGGCTTAAGCGGCGCAGCGCATTGCGGAATAATGGAATGCGTTTATCCCAGACCCCTGAGCTCTTTAGGGCAGTATCGGCATGGGCGCCCTGGGCAACTTTCTCGCTGGCTACAACCAGAATACGCAACTCCCTGGTAATGGCCCAGAGCAGCGGTACGGATTCGGTGCCTTCATTTTGCAGGCCTCGCAATGATCGGGCTGCAGACTGGGCATCCCCCATAAGCATGCGGTCAATAAATTCAAATAGATTATATCTGGCGCTATCTGCGACTACCGAAGACATGCGATTGGCATCTACAACGCCATCAGTTGCGAGCAGTTTTAGTTTTTCGATTTCCTGCACCGCAGCGAGCAAATTACCCTCTACCCGCTCAGCGAGAATCTGCACTGCTTCGGTATTGGCATCAATGCCGGCGGACTGCAGCCGCTGTTGAATCCAGCGCGGCAGTTGCGTGCTGGTGATTGGCCAGACCTGGATATGAGCGCCCAGAGATTCAAGAGTCTTCATCCATTTGCTGTTTTGAGCGCTTTTTTCAAGCTTGGGCAACACAATAAGCAGCAGGTTATCTGGATTCAGGTTGGCACAAATTTCGGCCAGAGCTTTGCTGCCCTTATCCCCGGGCTTGCCGCTGGTAATACGTATTTCAAGAATTTTCTTATCGGCAAACAATGACAGAGAGTTGGCTTCGTTGATAACCGGATTCCAGTCATAATGCTGGTTATTACCTTCAAAATAAAACAGTTCCCGCTGGGTAAAACCATGCCCCTTAGCCGCTGAGCGAATCGCATCAACGGATTCCTGGGCTAGAAGAGATTCATCACCACTGACCACATAGATGGGTAAAAGCTGCTTTTGCAGATGGGCTTGAAGCTGCTCTGCTTTTATTTTCACTGGGGTTCCTGAGCCTCAGGGCGGTCAGCAGCTGCCTCCGGGAGTAGGCGCAGGCGATTGAGAATCTGTCGAATAATATCTTCGCGCATACCCTCCAAGATCAGGCGTTCTTCATTCCCCGAGGCGAGCACATCCCGCTCGTTGAATTCGTAGACACGCTCTACAGAAGCTGTGGAAAGAGGAATTAACTGGTTATCGTCGGCATCCACAATCAAAAAATCTACCTCTTCATTGAGCTGATACTCTGCTGCTCTAGCACTGGCATTGGTGGAGCCCGTGCGTTTGGCGCGTCTGTAGTCAACAATGACCACGGAGTAGCTCGCCTCGGCAGCACTGGCTACGACCTTAACTCCATAGAGATCCAGAACTCTGGTGAGTTCGGCGACCAGGTTACTGTGAGAGTCTTCAGATGAGAGATGCAGGCTGCCGAGACTTTCGGGAACAATCTGGGCATTACGCAGTTGCCAGCCGCAAGAGGACAGCAACACAATAACAGTGACTAGCAGTATATTTCTAAATCTCATATCCAATGCTCTCAGCAATATCTGGTTAGTTAGCGACTATATTGACCAGTCGTCCAGGGACAACGATAATTTTACGGATGCTTACCCCTTCAGTAAAACGTAGTACATTGGCATCTTCAAGGGCCATTTTTTCGACAGCGTCCTTTGAAGCATCTGCACTGACCTGAATTTTGCCCCGTACTTTGCCATTTACCTGCACAACGATTTCAATGCTGCTACGCACCAGAGCGGCTTCATCCAGCACAGGCCAGGGGGCATTAGCAACTGCACCAGTATTGCCAAGGGCATGCCATAGGCGGTGGCAGATATGGGGTGCAATTGGCGACAACAGCAGCACTGCACTGGTCAGGGCTTCGTGACGCACGGCAATACTCTGGGGCTGTTGATCATTTAGCCTGACGACTTCGTTTAACAGTTCCATTACTGCGGCAATGGCCGTATTAAAGGTATTGCGGCGACCATAATCATCATTCACTTTACTGATGGTTTCGTGGGTCTTGCGGCGCAGATCCTTCTGCTCGTCATTGAGACCATCTCTGTCGAGGCTGGCTACAGCATCCTGTTGCAGATGGTTGTTGACCATGGTCCAGAGTTTGCGCAGAAATCTGTGGGCACCGCTGACGCCGTCATCACTCCATTCCAGAGTTTGCTCCGGGGGGGCAGCGAACATGGTAAACAGACGCACGGTATCGGCGCCATGTTGATCAATCGCGGTTTGCGGGTCGACGCCATTATTTTTCGATTTCGACATCTTGGTAATGCCGCCGCTATGCACTTTTTTGCCTGTAGCAGTTTCAGTAGCACTGACAGTGCGGCCTTTGTCGTCCCGCTCGACATTGACCTCAGAGGGTGCCAGCCATTGCTTGCGACCATCGGTTTCAGTGTAGAAGGACTCCGCCAGCACCATGCCCTGACAGAGCAGGCTTTTAAAAGGTTCGCTGCTCGTTACCAGCCCCTCATCCCGCAGCAGCTTGTGATAAAAGCGCGCGTACAGCAAGTGTAAAATAGCATGTTCGATACCGCCGACATATTGGTCCACGGGCAGCCAGTAATTGGCGCTGTCCGGATCAAGCATGGCGCTATCCAGATTGGAACAGGTAAAGCGGGCGTGGTACCAGGACGACTCCATAAAGGTATCGAAGGTATCAGTTTCACGCTCGACAGCCTGTCCGTTAAGCTCAGCTTTTTTCCAGTCCAGATCCGCTTTGATGGGTGACTGAATACCATCCATTTCTACATCCGTGGGTAGTATTACCGGCAGCCGATCCAGAGGCACAGGTATCTCCCCGCCCTCTGCCAGGTTGTACATGGGAATAGGCGATCCCCAGTAGCGTTGGCGGCTTACGCCCCAGTCGCGCAGGCGATAATTGGTAGTGACAGAGCCATGGTTAGCAGCTTCAAGTGCGCCAGCTATGGCATCAAAAGCGGCGTTGAAGTCCAGACCGTCATAGCTGCCTGAATTAATCAGCAGGCCCTTGGCCGTAAAGGCTTCTGTGCTTAAATCGCAGGG
Source organism: uncultured Cellvibrionales bacterium (assembly GCA_963969005.1). Lineage (GTDB taxonomy): Bacteria > Pseudomonadota > Gammaproteobacteria > Pseudomonadales > Porticoccaceae > HTCC2207. Next base: position 17,801 of record CAXAJC010000013.1, read on the forward strand.
TTCTTCGTTGGCTGGTGCAATCACTTGCTTGATTTCCAGCTGATACTTTTTGGCAAACTCGTAGTCGCGCTGATCATGGGCCGGGACAGCCATCACTGCGCCGGAACCATAGTCCATTAGTACATAGTTGCCCACCCAGACAGGCACGGTCTCGCCAGTCAATGGATGCACTGCACTGATGCCTGTATCCATGCCACGTTTTTCCATGATCGCCATCTCGGCCTCTGATACCTGCTGAGTCTGGCAGTCAGCAATAAAAGCTGCCAGCTCAGGATTCTTCTGTGCCACTTCAAGAGCAATAGGATGCTGGGTGGCCAGAGTTAAATAGGTCACGCCCATCAAGGTATCTGGTCTTGTGGTGTAGACATCAAAGCTGTGGTGACCGGCAATAGAGGTGGATAGATCAAAGGTCATATTGACGCCGCGGCTCTTGCCAATCCAGTTGCGCTGCATGGTTTTGACCTGCTCGGGCCAGTGCTCCAGATCATCCAGATCATCCAGCAACTGATCGGCATAATCGGTGATACGGATAAACCACTGGGGGATTTGTTTACGCTCCACCAGCGCGTCGGAGCGCCAGCCACGACCGTCGATCACCTGTTCGTTGGCCAGTACAGTCTGGTCCACCGGGTCCCAGTTGACGGTGGACATCTTTTTGTACACCAGCCCTTTCTCGAACAGACGGGTAAAGAACCACTGTTCCCATTTGTAGTAGTCCGGCTCGCAGGTCGCTAGCTCCCGGGACCAGTCGATGCCAAAACCCAGAGATTTCAGCTGAGCTTTCATATAGGCAATATTTTCATGGGTCCATTTGGCCGGGGCAGTCTTGTTTTGAATCGCCGCATTCTCCGCGGGCAGACCAAAGGCATCCCAACCCATGGGGTGCAGCACATTCTTGCCCTGCATGCGTTGATAGCGAGCGATTACATCGGTAATAGTGTAGTTGCGCACATGGCCCATATGCAGCTTGCCGCTGGGGTAGGGGAACATGGCGAGGCAATAAAACTTCTCTTTACTGGGATCTTCGGTGACTTCGAACGTCTGGTTTTCAGTCCAGTATTGCTGAGCTTCGCGCTCAAGTTCGGCGGGATTGTAATGCTGTTCAATGGTCATCGAGATTCACTGCTTATTGATTTAAAAATAGGCGTGAATTATAGGGGAACTGGGGCCTATCTAACAGCAGTTAGATAGGCATTATAAGCAGCTGCTTAGCTTGCCTGTCTGGCAGGGATCCCCAGTTCTTCTAGTTTGGCAGCCATATCTTCTGCCGAGGTCGCTGCATTGATCTTGCGATCGATAAACAGAATCTTACCATCCTTGCCAATATAAAGAGTATGGCGTTTGGGTAAGCCATAGAAAGCCAGCACATCATAGGCCTTGGCGACCTCTTTTGTCGGGTCACTTAGAAGAGGAAAGTCGGCTTCGGTCTCCTCGGCAAACTTCTGGTTACTCTCCAAGGGGTCAACGCTGGCCATAAAGTAGGTGACATCCAGACGCTTTAAAAGGTGGCCATTCTGAGCCAGTGATTTACATTCGATTGTGCAGCCGCTGGTGAAGGCTTTCGGGTACCAGGCAATAACAATCGCCTGTTTGTCATGGAACTGTTCCAAGCTGTAGGTTTTGCCATCTGTGGCTTGAAGGGAAAACCCTGGCGCTTGATCGCCCACTTCCAGAGCATTTACCGTTAGGGACACTGTTGCTAACAGGCAGAGCATTAAGGTACTTAGGTGTTTCATATTACTTCCTCTCTGTTTGGGCCAGTAATCTGCGTGCTGCAAGACCGAGACAAATCAGCAGTGACAGAATTACCGTTGGCCAACTGCCAAACCGGTTAAAAAATGTCTGTCCAACTCTGGGCACCACTGTGCCGCTCAGTTCACCAGCACTGTACTGCTCAAGCTGCTGGTAGATCTTGCCCTGATGGTCAACCAGTGCAGTTACGCCATTATTAGTGCCGCGCATTAACGGCTTGCGATTCTCAATAGCCCGCATGCGCGCCATTTGCATATGTTGTCTGGGAGCCATTGAACGGCCAAACCAGGCATCATTGCTGACGGTCATCAGGATACTCGCACTCGCCGCTCTGTGCGCTACCAAATTGGGGTAGGCTATTTCATAGCAAATTGCTGTGGCTATGGGTTGCCCCTTGGCCGTCAGCAGAGACTGTTTGGCGGCTCCCAGAGAGAATGACGACATTGGCAAATCAAAAAAGCTATTTAACCCCCGGAGAATATTTTCCAGTGGAACATATTCACCAAAGGGAACAAGTCTGGTTTTGTCGTACTGCCCTCTGGAGTCACCCAGCGCCAGCATTGAATTGTAATAACGGCGATTGCGTGGATCCTCGGTAGGTATACCGGTCAACAGTGCTGTTTGGTTCACTTTTGCCCGATTATCCACCTCAATTAGATAGTCCATAATTTGCCTTGGCAGCGCAGGAATAGCGCCTTCAGGCCATATAATAATATCTGCACCCCAGTGGGCCTCGGTCTGACGAGCCAGTTGCTGCAAAATACCGTCCTGTTCAACCAGGGACCATTTATCTTCTTGATCTACATTGGGCTGGATTAACACCACGGACAGCTCAGTCTCAGTGGATTGCGTCCAGTTAATACTTTGCAGGCCATAGCCGCCAAGCCACAGCGCCATGACTATGGCGGCCATCGGTGCTTTGGGGTTTTTTAGCAGTTGAACCAGTGTCGCTGCCGCCAGGGCGTTGATAAAACTTAGCCACAGCACCCCACCCAGGGGCGCCCAGCCATTGAGCCAGGTGTCGGTGTGGGCATAACCCGCATAGAGCCAGGGAAAGCCGGTAAATATCCAGCCCCGTATCCACTCGCTGATAACCCAGATAGCTGGTAGTCCAAAGCCTAGTGCAAGCGGGGTTTGCGGAAGAAGGGCGCTAAGGGCAAAGGGGGTGGCAAATATCAGCGCCAGAAATAGGCAGAATAGTATAGTCCCTGCGAAGGCCACAGGAGCAGCGATAAAACCGTGGTCGTGAATGCTGATGTAGACCCAGCTCACGCCGGCGAGGAACAGGCCAAAACCAAATACTGCGGCCTTTACCAGAGCCTGCTTCGGTGTCTGATTTTGCAATGTCCAGAATAGCAGGGCAGTACTCAAGATGGCGATGGGCCAGAGAGAAAGTGGTGCCAGGGCCAGAGGCATAAGGGCGCCAGAGGCAAACAGCGCAAGAAATGTCTGTGCGCGGCTAAGAGTCATCAGATGGCGCACATCATGGATTCTTTTTACTGACTTCCAGCATATTGATTTTGCGGCTATCACCATCAATCACTTTAAAGTCGAAGTTTTCAATGCTCGTGCTCTCGCCAATTTCTGGCAAGCGACCAAAAGTATGTACTACCAGTCCGCCAACGGTATCGAATTCATCGTCGGAAAATCCAATATCAAAGAATTCATTAAAGTCTTCGATCTCGGTAATGGCTTCAACCCGGTATAGATTGTCGCTAACCTTGCTGATCTGCACGGCTTCATGCTCATCGGTTTCGTCTTCAATCTCACCGACGATTTCTTCAAGTACATCTTCAATGGTTAACAGTCCAGATACCCCGCCATATTCATCAACCACCATCGCCATATGGTAGCGATTCTCACGAAACTCCTGTAGCAGGATATTTAAGCGCTTGCTCTCAGGGATAATAGTTGCCGGGCGCAGCAGGCCCTTCAGGTCAAATGACTCTTTCCCGGAAAGCACCAGAGGCAGAAGCTCTTTGGCCAGCAAGATGCCCAATACATCATCTGCAGACTCGCCCACTACGGGAAAGCGCGAATGCTGGGACTGAATAACCAGATCCAGTATTTGCTCGAGACTAAAGTCTTCTTCAATCACATTCATCTGTGATCTGGGAATCATGATTTCCCGAGCCTGCAGATCGGACACCTTCAATGCGCCCTCCATAATCTGCAGGGCGCTGGCATCAATGATTGACTCATTTTCAGCGCTGCGCAGCATATCGGCCACTTCATCACTGTTGCTGGGGTTGGGTGAAAATACCTTACCGATCTTTTTCAGCAAGGAGTTATCCTGGCTGCTGTTTGATGTTTCGTTGTTCATGCTTATCTCAATAAACTCTCAGGAGTTCGCTATTCTTTTTCTTCAGAATAAGGGGCGGGAAAACCCATATCCAGTAAAATTGTGGTTTCCAATGCTTCCATTACCTGTGCATCACTGTCTCCCGCATGGTCATAGCCTAGCAGGTGCAATACACCATGTACGCACATATGGGCCCAGTGGGCTTCTGCGGGTTTGTTCTGCTGTTGGGCCTCGCGGATCACCACAGGGGCACAGATCACCAGATCGCCCAGAATAGGCAGTGGCTCCGGGGTTACGGCATCAAAGGGGAAGGACAGGACATTGGTGGCGCCAGACTTTCCGCGGTACTGTTGATTCAGCGCCGCGCTCTCTTGTTCGTCGACAATTCGCACACTGAGCTCGGCAGTCTCGCGCTCGTTGCGCAGCGCTGCTGTGGCCCAGCGCCGCATACTGTCCTCGTCTGGTGCCTCATCAGATGAGCAGGCCATCTGTATATCCAGAGAAATGTTCATGGCTTACTGGTCGGCACCTTTTTCAAAGGCATCGTAGGCATCGACAATGCTTTGCACAATCGGATGGCGCACTACATCCCTTGATTCGAAGTGGGTGAAGCTGATTTCATCAACATGCTGCAGCACATCACAGGCATGCACCAGCCCGGAACTAACTCCCCTGGGCAGGTCAATCTGTGACATATCGCCAGTGATCACTGCTGTAGAGCCAAAGCCAATCCGGGTTAGGAACATTTTCATCTGCTCGCGGGTGGTGTTCTGGCTCTCGTCGAGAATAATATAGGCGCCATTCAATGTGCGGCCGCGCATATAGGCCAGTGGCGCGATTTCAATAACATTGCGCTCCTGCAGTTTAGCCACGGTTTCAAAGCCGAGCATTTCATGCAGTGCGTCATACAGTGGACGCAGGTAAGGGTCCACTTTTTGTGCCAGATCGCCCGGTAGAAAGCCCAGTCTTTCGCCAGCTTCGACAGCCGGTCTAACCAGTAAGATACGTTCAACTTCATCGCGCAGCAGAGCTTCCACGGCACAGGCGACGGCCAGATAGGTCTTCCCTGTACCTGCGGGACCAATACCAAAATTAATGTCATGGGTCTGAATCGAGCGCACATAGCGTTGCTGATTCAAGCCCCGGGGTTTGATATTGCCTTTTTTCGTGCGTATTACCGAAAAGCTTTCAACATTGTCGGCGGATTGCAGATTGCTGGCAGATGGGGTCATAGGCTTCTCTCTCTCGCATTGGCGAAGGTGGAGGTGGACTTCTTCAGCAGCCAGCTCGGCATAATGAGCTGTCTCCTGATACAGGTTGTAAATAATATCGGCGGCATGCTGGGAATCATCAGCATCACCATAGACAGCAAAAAAATTATCCCGCGAGCGAATTTCAACGTTTAACCGCTGTTCGATCAGGCGAAGGTTTTCATCAAATTGACCGCAGAGTGAGGCGAGACGACGAGCATCGTTAGGCTCGAGAGTGATGCTGTAGGCTGATGGTTGAGTATCCAATCGTTTCAATAGGTGCTTTAAAGCCTTTCCATAATTGACATATTTGTAGCATAGCGCGAACTGGAGAACAGGGTAAACATTTTTTATTACGTAAATATTATAAGAAATGGCTGTTATATATGCAGGTTTCAGGCTCAGACCAAAATTTAAACCAGAACTTAAACCAGA
>CAXAJC010000014.1:0-23109 GCA_963969005.1 uncultured Cellvibrionales bacterium
CAATATCCCCCTTAACCATATCCTGCTGGTATCCACCCTGCTGTTTAGTATAGGCATGCTCGGGCTTATGATTCGGCGCAATATTATTTTCATCCTGATGTCTCTTGAAGTCATGCTCAATGCAGCCGCACTGGCCTTTGTTGCCGCCGGAGCTCATTGGGGTCAGCCGGACGGGCAGATAATCTTTCTGTTAATTCTCAGTGTGGCCGCCGCCGAAGTCGCGGTGGGACTGGGCCTTGTATTGCAGGTTCAGCGACGGTTTAAAACATTGGATATGGACGATGCCAACAGGATGAGGGGATAACCATGGCCGAAATGATTTGGTTAGTACCGCTGCTGCCACTACTGAGTTCCGTTTTACTTATGCTGGGGTCGGCGAGTTTTCCACGCCTGTTGATCGCGGTGCTGGGGGTTGGCTCCGTGGCCACTGCTGCGCTTTTGACAATGTCCATTGGGCTGGATTTTCTGGCTGATCCACAGCCTTTTCAAATGACATTGTGGACCTGGATGCAGGTGGGCAATTTTAGCCCCGGTATCGCCTTTTATTTTGATGGCCTGACTCTGGTAATGATGTCAGTAATTACAGGTGTCGGTTTTTTGATTCATTTGTTTTCGACAGAATTTATGGAACAAGACAGTAGTTACGCTCGTTACTTTGCCTACTTGAATATGTTTGTTGCAGCCATGTTGGTGCTGGTGATGGCCGATAATTTATTACTGCTGTATTTGGGTTGGGAAGGAGTTGGAGTTTGCAGTTATCTGCTGGTGGGATTTTGGTATCAAAATAGTGCCAATGGTCAGGCGGCGCGCAAAGCCTTTGTGGTGACGCGAATTGGTGATACCGCCATGGCGCTGGGACTGTTTCTGCTGTTTACCGAATTGGGTACGCTAAATATTCAGGGACTGGTTGGTGCCGCCAATCAACAATGGCAAGTGGGTGACACATTGCCCCTGATTGCCTGTCTGCTATTGCTTGGTGGTGCAGTGGGCAAATCAGCTCAGTTGCCACTGCATACCTGGCTGCCGGATGCCATGGCAGGTCCAACTCCAGTGAGTGCGCTGATTCATGCGGCCACCATGGTGACTGCCGGTGTGTACTTGATTGCCCGCACACATGGACTGTTTTTACTGGCGCCTACAGCCATGATGGTTGTAGCTGTGATCGGATTGGCCACCTCATTGATGGCGGCATTTACTGCGCTTATGCAATCAGATATCAAACGCATTCTCGCCTACTCAACCATCAGCCAGATCGGCTATATGTTTTTGGCGCTGGGAGTTGGTGCTTGGGCCGCAGGTATCTTCCATCTGATGACCCATGCTTTCTTTAAAGCGCTGTTGTTTTTGGGCTCTGGTGCAATTATTCACTACCTCCATCACGAGCATAATATTTTCAAGATGGGTGGCTTGCGCAGCAAAATGCCGGTGACATTCTTGAGCTTTATGATTGGCTCTGCGGCCTTGGCGGCACTGCCAATGACCTCCGGGTTCTTTAGTAAAGATCAGATTTTGCTGCAGGCCTACCAGCTGCCTGGTGCTGGCCCCTGGTTGTGGCTGGGTGGTCTGCTCGGCGCTCTGCTAACCGCAGTCTATAGTTTCCGACTGGTGTTTGTGGTGTTCTTTGGTGAGGCCAAGACCCAGACTGAGGGTGACACGGGCTGGCGGATGGCAGTACCTTTGGTGGTTCTCTGCATATTGTCCCTGATTGGTGGATATTTTGTGATTCCACTGGATCAGGTATTTCCTGCGTCCAGCGGTGATCATCCAGCCCATTGGGTGGAATATGTCTCTATCTCGGTGCCCTTGGCGGGTGTGTTGCTGGCTTATTTGATTTTCCACAGTGGCCAGTTAAATGTGGATCATCTGGTCAACTCATCAATTGGCCAATCACTGAAGCAATTCTGGCATAGCGGCTGGGGTATTGACTGGCTCTATGATGTGCTACTAGTGCGGCCCTATTATCAGCTATCCCGATTGATGAAAGGGGAGCCTGTGGATGCCTTTTACAGTCTTGTCGTAGCCCTAAATCAGACTTTCAATCACTGGCTGGCTGAGTCGCAGACTGGGCGCATGCGCTGGTATATCACCAGCATGGTGGCCGGCTTGATTCTGCTGCTGACCATGGCTCTGCAAATTTCGCTGGAGGCCGTGTAATGTTGATGATCAACCTGATATTGATCTTGCTGGTGGGCGGCGTGCTGGCCCTGCTGTCTGAGCGGCTGGGTGAAACAATGCCGCGCAAGGTGGCACTGGTTGTGGTGTTGGTGGATATTGTTTATCTGTTGTCGCAACTGTCGGCCATGCCGCAACTGATCGAGTTGCAGGCACCTATGCCCGACGATCCCTCTACCTGGCTGATGCATTTTAAAGCGCAATGGATCCCTGCATTTGGTATTAATATTGAGTTTGCTCTAGATGGCATCAGCCTACTGATGGTGATGCTGACATTGGTGCTGGGCGCGATTGCGGTCAGCTCCTCATGGACTGATGTGACCACCAAGCAGGGCTTTTTTGAGGCCAATTTGCTGTGGACCCTGGCAGGTGTGCTGGGGGTGTTTATGGCTCTGGATCTCTTTCTGTTCTTCCTATTCTGGGAAGTCATGTTGATTCCCATGTACTTTATGATTGCTATCTGGGGGCATGAAAACCGTGGCTATGCGGCTATGAAGTTTTTTATTTTCACCCAGGCCAGTGGCCTGCTGATGCTGGTGGCCACATTGGCGCTGGTAGCGGTCAACCATAATGCCACCGGGGTCTGGAGCTTCAGCTATTTTGATTTATTGCATACATCTATGACCGAGCAGACCGGCCATTGGCTAATGCTTGGGTTCTTTATTGCCTTTGTAGTAAAGCTGCCTGGATTTCCCTTCCACACCTGGTTGCCAGATGCCCATACCCAGGCACCCACTGCGGGCAGTGTGATTCTCGCCGGAATCTTGCTGAAGACTGGTGCCTATGGCCTGATTCGCTTTGCCGTGCCGCTGTTTCCCCAGGCGGCGCTGGATTTCTCGTTTGTCGCCATGATGCTAGGAGTTGCCGGTGTGGTCTACGGGGCCGTGCTGGCCTTTGCCCAGACGGACTTTAAACGACTGGTTGCTTACAGCAGTGTCAGCCATATGGGTTTTGTGTTGCTGGGTGTCTATGCCTGGAACGAGTTGGCTCTGCAGGGAGCCGTGATGCAGATGGTGGCCCATGGCTTTAGTACGGCGGCGCTGTTTATGATTGCTGGCTCATTGCAGGAGCGGCTGCACACCAGAGATATGCGTGAGATGGGTGGCCTGTGGCAGCAGATGCCGCGCATGGGTGCCGTGGCAATGTTCTTTGTTGTGGCCTCATTGGGTCTTCCCGGGCTGGGTAACTTTGTCGCAGAGTTTCTGGTGTTGCTGGGACTGTTTCAGGTCAATCCATGGATTACGGCAGTGGCTGCTCTGGGTCTGATTACCGGCGCTATTTATTCATTGATATTGATGCAGAGATCATTTCAAGGGGAGCCCAATGCGCGCTATGACAGCCATGGGTTGGTAGATTTTGCTGGCCGTGAAATGCTGACGATGACAGTGATGATGGTTGCCTTGATTGCTCTGGGTCTCTATCCGCAGCCGGTATTAGATATGGCTCAGCCGGTGCTGCAGAGCCTGCTTGAACTGACATCAGTGGAGATAACACCATGAATTCAAGCCAAATGATGGCACTGATGCCAATTCTAATGCTGTCACTGACCGCGATGATGCTGATGATTCAGGCCTCTATTAAGCGGGATCAAAATATTGCTTGGTGGATCACCGCGGCGGGCTTCTTACTGACCATCTGGGGTGCTGGCTATGCCCGTGATTTTGCCCAGTCGGTGACCATATTGCTGGAAGTAGATGACTGGGGCCTATTCTTCAGTACTTTGATTGTATTTGCCTCACTGGTCTGTCTGATTCTTTCCCGCGAGACTTTCGCTCAGGAGGCGGAACGCAAAGAGGAGTACTACCTGCTGCTGGTGCTGTCGGTATTGGGGGGGGTTGTTCTAATCCAGTCTAGTCATATGGCATCCCTACTGTTAGGTATGGAGCTTATGGGTGTGGCGCTCTATGCCATGATAGCCTTTCCAGAGAAAGGTGAGCTGCCACTGGAGGCGGCGATCAAATACCTGGTGCTGTCGGCCTGTGCCTCGGCCATGCTGCTGTTTGGTTTTGCCCTCGTCTATGCTGCCACTGGAGACCTAACCTATGCAGGCATTGGCGCAGAGGCTGGCCTTGCCTATGGACGTGAGCCTCTGGTACTCATGGCCGGTAGTGCCATGATACTGGCGGGCCTTGGCTTTAAGCTGTCGGTGGTGCCTTTTCATATGTGGACACCAGATGTCTATCAGGGCGCGCCCACGCCAGTAACCGGGTTCTTAGCAACTGTTTCCAAAGGTGCGGTATTTGTGGCCTTGAGTCGGTTTTATCTTGAGGCCGAGCTCTATCAATACAACACCTTGATTGCTGCGCTGTCTGTGGTGGCAGTGGCATCGATGTTGGCAGGTAACTGGCTAGCTCTGCGTCAGAACAATATCAAACGTCTCCTTGCCTATTCGTCGATTGCTCATTTTGGTTATTTGCTGGTGGCACTTATTGCTATGTCAATTGTGCAGTCTATTGCTCAGGCGCAGTTGGTTGCCGATGCGGTTACTTTCTATTTGACCGCTTATATTTTGACTACTCTGGTGGCTTTTGCTGTGGTGGCACAGCTATCGGGGGAGGACGACAGTAAATCTATGATCGATTCTTTTGATGGACTGTTCTGGCGTCATCCAGTGCAGGCCATGGGTCTTACTGTGGCGTTATTATCTTTTGCCGGCATACCGCTTACCGCCGGTTTTATTGGCAAGTTCTACCTCATTAACGTCGCGATTCAGTCCCAGCTATGGACTCTGTTGATCGCTCTTATATTGGGTAGCGCCATCGGTATCTACTATTATCTGCGTTTTATTTTCGCCATGAGCAAAACACCAGCGACTGCCTTTAAACCGCAGCCTGAGGTAAATTTGAGCGCTCAGAATGTTCTTACCACTGTATTGCTGATAATGGTAATTGTCCTTGGCAGCTGGCCTCAGCCCTTTGTTGAGTTTGCCGGGCGCCTCTAGGATTTACAAAGGAGATAACTATGTTACGTTCCGTTGATCTAAGTGATTATATGCTCCATGACCCGATCAAAGTATTTGCCGGAGACCATATGTTCGTCGCCATTAACTTGATTATTGAACACCGGGTTTCCGGTGTCTGTGTGGTAGATGAACAGGACATGCTGGTAGGAGTATTGTCAGAAATGGATTGCCTGAGGGGAATACTGGCAGCCACCTATAATGAAAATGGCGATGTTGGGAAAGCCAGCGAGTATATGTCCACAGATATTGATGTCTGCGATGTTCATGCGGACCTAGTGGATGTGGCGGACGATATGCTTAAAAAGGGCCACCGCCGTCGTCCTGTGCTTGATCATGGACGGTTGGTGGGTCAGATTACCTGTCGCCAGCTACTGCGAGTGGTTAGTGAATTTAATCAGAATCAAGTTGCCGCGCATTAGCCGTTGTCACTGAGAGAGCTGGGGAATATAACGCTTGATCTGACGGTCCTGTCCCAGTTGATAGAGATGCTGGGCCCGAGCTGGCATTTCTGTCAGCGCATATTCGGTAATCCGCTGGAAATATTGAATAAATTCCAGCACCTGCTGCTGATTCATAATCCCGCTATTGGCAGCTTTATCTGTGCCCTGAAGTGACTGTAATAGCTTGTTTTCCTGCTCCAAACGCCAATGATAGACAGCGTCGAAAGAGGGTGCCTGAAGCATAATAAGCTGGTCGGCCACAGCGAATAACTGCTGGTACTTTGAGGCCAGAGCCTGAGTCACATAGCGCCGCCAAATGCCCTCAGCATCCCGCAGCTTTTCCAGATCATTGATTGCTTCGACCAGATTGGATTCTGGCTCCGCCTCGGCTCCCCAGCACCAGCCTTCAACAATCACCAGACCCACCGGCCCGCGGCTGACTTCGGTATCAGGGCCATTGACTCTGTCGTCAATGCTTTTATCGAATCTGGTAATCCGGGTTTCTACGCCAGCTCGCAGCTGTTCTATGGTTTCTATCATTAGACTCACATCATGGGTACCAGGCACCCCTCTGGTGGCTAGCATTGGATGCACAGTTTCTCCCAGCACAGTACGCTGGGCCTTGGTTAGATAGAAGTCATCCATGGACAGAGGCAATGTGTTGATGCCATGGCGCTCGGCAACCATGGTGCACAGATAGTCGGCCAATGTAGATTTACCTGAACCCTGACAGCCGTTAATACCCCATACCTGAGTCTGTTGGCTGGTTGCATACTGATCAGCAAACTGCTGTAGCAATGGCTCGAACCATTGCTCGGCTGAGGATAGATAGGAATCTGGTAATCTGTTGCGCTGAATAAACTCTTTAGCTGCCGCTGACATAGGTTTGACTAAGTTGGTAGCCCGAAAACCCCATAGCCTAGCACAGGTGGCAGGGCAGGCAAAAAACTATTTTCCAACCTCTAATTAATGCTTAAATAATAACCGCTTCACTACATTTAATAATAATTATAGGAACCCCGTTCTATGCTCAAGATCCACCATCTAAATAACTCCCGCTCGCAGAGAATCCTCTGGTTGTTAGAAGAACTCGAACTCGATTATGAGATTATCCAGTATCAGCGGGATAAGCTGACTACTCTCGCGCCTCCGGAACTGGAGCATATTCACCCGTTGGGCAAGTCTCCGATGCTGACTGACAGTAAAGATGGCAGTGATCGAGTGATTATCGAATCTGGTGCCATTATCGACTACATATTGCGTCATTATGGTCAGGGCCGCTTGCAGCCCGCGTTGGGTACTGATGATTATGAACAGTACTTGCAATGGCTGCATTATGGCGAGGGAAGTGCAGCATTGCCCATGATGTTAAGGCTCTATACCTCGCGTCTGAGCCCCTCCGAGGACCCATCCTCTGCTGCGTTGCAGAGTCGTATCAATGACGAATTGCAGCGCCATCTGGGGTATCTGGATCGAGCTCTTGAGGGGGTTGAGTGGTTGGTTGGTAACAGTCTCTCTGGTGCAGATATTCAGCTATCATTTATTGCCGAGGTCGCTCCGTTAATGTACTCAGATAGTGCTCTGCCAAATCTGGAGCTGTTTCGGCAGCGCTGTCACAGTCGCCCAGCGTACCGGCGCGCACTGCGCCGCGGTGGCACTTATGCCTATGGGCCCGGCGAATAACCATGTTTAGATAAAACCTGAGAACTGGTTCGTAGTTCAATTAAAAACGAAGCTAAGCTTTGTTAAATAAGAACTACTACATTCGATAGATTAAAAATTTAGTTAGGTTTAATTGCCATTTTTTCTTCGGGAATGCTTTTATGGCTAAGCTAAAGGCGCTGTTTGGTGCCAGATTAAAATTGCTTAGAACAGGAAAAGGACTTACTCAGGAACAGTTGGCGGATGCCACTGATCTTACAATCGAGTCCATTAGCAATATGGAGCGAGGCATCTTTGGTCCGCGGTTCGATAATCTTGAAAGGATTGCCGTGGCTCTGGAGGTAAAGGTTCAGCAATTATTCGAGTTTTGATGGGTAGCAATGCTGAATGAACCGAGTTGCCAAAACAATATCCGTCTATATTGAAATAACGAACCATAGTGCTAACGTAAATTTAGTTTCCAGTGGTTGGAATGCAGTTTAAAAGGAGGTTTACGCCATTGAATGCTCGGTATCCAAGCATAGTTGTTACACAAGCCCCCTGTAGTTTTCGCTGTCCTCATCTTATGAAAAAGAGAGCAGCATAGTGGCGCCTCGAGATATTGCTCAGCAGCTGGCAGAGGAAAAAGCGTCGCGACAAGCCGCCGAGCAATTGCTAGAGCGAAAAACTACCGAGCTTTATGAAATTATGCAGACAGTCCGGCATCGCACCCAAGTAGTAGCGGAAAAAAGTGCGGCACTGACAGCCTGTGAGGCGCAGATTGATCAGTTGCTTCTGCGCGTTATGCTCAGTGAGAAAGCAGCTGCCATTGGCCGTCTCGCCTCGGACATTGCCGATCAGCTTGGCTCCCCGCTGCACTTTATTACCGATGGCTTAAATGGTTTAAAAACCTATCTGGCTGATGTACGGCTGGTGCTAAATGAGCAAAAGCACGGCATCGAATCCCATAAGTATCTCGGCTTTTTTAAAACTCCGGCCCATAGAAAGGTAGCAAAAACCCATAAAAAATCGGATTTCGAATTTGTTCTTCGAGATGTCGATAACCTGCTGGCTGACTTGGCTGGCACTGCCTGTCGAGTGGAAAAAATGCTTGCTGATATGCGGGACTTTTCTCAGGTTGAGGCGGTTGATATGGCTGAGGCAAATATTAATGATCTGCTCGATAGAACGCTGGATTTAGCTGCCAGTGAACTGAGTTATCGGGCAGAAATTGTCAAGCAATATGGCTCAGTGCCAGACCTGAAATGTGACAGCGGCCAGCTGGTACATGTATTTTTAAACCTGCTGCTAAATGCGGCTGAGGCCATAGTGAGCAAGGGAACCATCACCTTGCGCACCGGTGTGCACAGTTCCATGCTATGGGTGGATATTGCTGACACAGGGCTGGGGATACCAGAGTCCGATCTGGGCAAAATCTTTGATCCATTTTTTACCACCAAGGCACCCGGGTTCGGTAGTGGTTTAGGGCTCCATCAGGTCAAGACAGTGGTGGAGGCTCACCATGGTCGCACCACAGTTATGTCGCGACAGGGGATTGGCACTACCTTTCGTATTATGTTGCCGATTGATCGTTACTTGGGGACTGAGCCGTTTTGATAAAGCCGAATATTGAAATGTATCTCAGTCTCTAACTTATCAAGCTTGTCGAGACTCTCCTGCTGTTCTGGTGTGGCGTGCCAATAATAGGGCGTCATGCGCAACAGATCTCCAATAGCAGAGCCCTGAATGCTAATGTTTTGCTGAATATCAGTCTGTCCTTTCAAGCTAAATTCCGCACTCTCATCGAGGGCTTTAAAGTTACCACCATGGGGAACTGGTTTGTCATAGATATGGGCGGTTAAACCAGATAGATGTCGCTCACCCGGCCCAATCATAATGAATAGTCCCTCAGGCTTAAGTACTCTTGCCGCCTCACTGGCGCTAATGGGTGAAAACACCGACATAGCACAGTCGATACTATTGTCGAAAAGAGCCAGATTAAAACTGCTGTCCACAGCAAGTTGGGCCGGAAACCGGCGCTTGGCAGCCAGGCGCACAGCGGTTTTTGATATATCAATACCGACTAGTTGCAGGTCATTTCTAGCCTTATTAATAGCCTGTAAATAATAGCCCTCGCCACAGCCTATATCCAATAGCTTGCTGTCGGCAGCCATCGTCGAGATCTGCTCAATAATGGCGTTAGCCAGAGTCTGGTAATAGCCCGCATTTAAAAACCGCTGGCGACTGCGAATCATCTCATCGCTGTCCCCGGGATTGCGGCTGCGTTTGTGCTGCACGAGCAGCAGGTTGAGATAGCCCTCTTTAGCCCGATCAAAGCTGTGATTATTGTCACAGCTGTAGGTTTTGCCTGCATTGATGGGTCTGAGTTCGGTGCCACAGTTTGGACATTTGTAGCCATTACCCGTGGTAACAGGGGTTTTGGCGGCGTTTCTTCCAACATTTTTTGCAGGAAAAGCAGGATAGGTAAATGTGGACATCTGGCGCTCGGGCTGGGGTAGAGCGGAAGTTTACTCCCAGCCTGTGGTTTGTTCCAGTTTAAAACAGGCCGGCGACCTCGCCATTTTCGTCAATGGCAATGCTGTTAGCCGCCGGTACTCTGGGCAGGCCGGGCATAGTCATAATGTCACCGCAGACCACCACAATAAATCCAGCGCCAGCACTGAGTCGCACTTCGCGGATCGCTACCATATGGTTGGACGGCGCACCTTTTAGATTGGGATCAGTAGAAAAACTATACTGAGTCTTGGCGATACAGACCGGAAAGTCGCCATAGCCACTGTCCTGCAAATCACGAATCTGGTTGCGAATTTTCTGGTCGGCAATAATATCGTCGGCGCGATAGAGTCTGGTGGCCACGGTTTTAATCTTGTCCCAGATCGGCATATCGTCTGGGTACAGGGGGGCAAAGCTGGCTGCACCACTATCTGCGAGCGCTGCGACCTCTAGGGCCAACTCTTCGGTACCAGCGCCACCATCAGCCCAATGGGTACATTCGATGGCTTTTACGCCATTAGCTGCCGCGATCTCTTTAATCACCGCAATCTCAGCATCGGTATCTGCGGTAAAGCGATTGATCCCCACCACTACCGGGACGCCAAAAGATTTTACATTTTCGATATGGCGAACCAGATTGCAGCAACCATCGCGTAGCGCACCCAGATCTTCTTTATCGAGGTCCTCCTTGGCGACACCACCGTGCATTTTTAATGCTCTGGTGGTCGCTACAATCACCGATGCATCCGGGCTCAGGCCCGCAGCGCGGCATTTAATATCAAAGAATTTTTCCGCGCCCAGGTCAGCGCCAAAGCCAGCCTCTGTAACCACATAGTCAGCCATTTTCAAGCCAGCCTTGGTGGCGATTACAGAGTTGCAGCCATGGGCGATATTGGCAAAGGGGCCGCCGTGAATAATGGCGGGATTATTTTCTAATGTCTGCACCAGATTCGGCGCCAGAGCATCCTTTAGCAGCACAGTCATGGCACCGGTGCCAAGAATTTCACTGGCATGAATAGGTTTTAGGTCTCTGGTATAGCCAACCACAATTCTATCCAGGCGAGCTTTTAAATCATCAAGATCAGTGGCTAGGCAGAAGATCGCCATAACTTCAGAGGCTACCGTAATATCATAGCCATCCTGTCGCGGGAAACCGTTGCCCGGCCCGCCAAGACTACAGGTTATGCTGCGCAGAGCCCGATCATTCATATCGGCAACACGCTTCCAGGCTATGCGCCTGGCATCAATCTCGAGGCTGTTGCCCCAATGAATATGGTTGTCTAACAGCGCTGACAGCAGATTGTGCGCGGCACCAATAGCATGAAAATCACCGGTAAAGTGCAGATTGATATCTTCCATGGGCACAACCTGAGCATAACCACCACCTGCAGCGCCACCTTTCATGCCAAAGCAAGGTCCAAGGCTGGGTTCCCGCAGGCAGACCAATGCTTTTTTACCTATGCGATTGAGACCGTCGGTCAATCCCACGGAGGTGGTGGTCTTACCTTCCCCTGCCGGGGTTGGAGTGATTGCGGTCACCAGAATTAGCTTGCCATCGGGCTTTTGTTTTAATGAGGCAATATAGTCCGGGTCGACTTTTGCTTTGGTTTTGCCATAGGTAATTAGAGCTGCATCTGGTATATCAAGTTTATTGGCAATTTCGCCAATTGGTAAGCTGTTTGCTGTGCGGGCAATTTCTATATCACTCATCGGTTTTTCTCCATGTCTGTGCCAAATAATTCCCTACGCCTTTGGGCATATTTTCTGGGCCGTAGAAAATCCTCGCCATCTTCCTTGTCTGGTCGTTATTACGTATTTCTACAACCGTCCAAGGCTGTCTTAAAAACGACGACAGGTCAAGTCTCGCGGGGCCTGAGGGGGGTGGCGCTGGCTGGCAAGTTACTGTCGCAATTGCGCGATGGCCAACCCGAGCTGGCCGTTACACTGCGATAATTATTCTTTGAGATCTGGTTATGAAAGCAAGCGCAAAGGTGGTGGTAGTCGGAGGTGGTGTCGTTGGGGTAAGCACCCTCTATCATCTCGCCAAAAAGGGCTGGACCAATGTTGTTCTGGTAGAGCGAAAAGAGCTGACTTCAGGTTCAACCTGGCATGCTGCGGGTCTGCTGCCGCTGTTCAATATGAGCTACTCAGTGGGCAAATTGCACCAGTATTCAGTGGACTTTTACCATGAGCTGGAAAAAGAGACAGAGCAGAATGTGGGCTTCAGTGTTGTGTCCAACATTCGTCTTGCGGCCAACCAGGATCGTATGGATGAGTACAAATATTATTCCGGCGTTGCACAGACTGTGGGTGTTGAGGTGAATTTCCTTACCCCGGAGCAGGTCAAAGAAGCCTGGCCCATGTCAAATATTGAAGGCATTATCGGCGCAATTCAGCATCCGGATGATGGCTATATTCAGCCCGCAGACCTGACCCAGGCACTGGCCAAAGGTGCCCGCGCCCGCGGCGCAACTATCTATCGCAACACAGCCGTGCTGGAGCTTGAGCAACAGGCAGACGACAGCTGGATGGTCAAGACCGATAAGGGCGATATCCACTGTGAACACGTGGTTTCCTGTACTGGCAACTTTGCCCGCAAAACCGGCGAGATGGTTGGGTTGGATATACCGGTTATTCCGGTGGAGCACCAGTATATTGTTACTGATCCTCATCCTGATGTTTTGGCGCGCAAGGCCGAGGGACTGCCCGAGCAGGCGGTACTGCGAGAGTCCGACGCGGGATACTACCTGCGGGAAGAGGCCGGTGGTTTTATTCTGGGTCCCTATGAAGAGGGCGCACCTTGCTGTTATGTGGATGGCCCCAGCGATCAGTCCGAATATGAATTATTTAATGGCGACCTGGATCGCCTGATGCCTCATATTGAAGCCTGTATGCACAGGGTTCCCGCCTTTGCAGAAGTGGGAGTCAAGACGGTCTACAACGGTGCTATTGCTTACACTCCAGACGGCAATCCGATTGTCGGCCCGGCCTGGGGGCTGAAAAATTTCTGGCTCAATGAGGGCCACAGCTTTGGTATTACCGCCGCCGGTGGTGCTGGCTGGCAGTTGGCGGAATGGATTGTCGATGGTGAGCCCACAGTGGATATGATGGGCGTAGATCCGCGTCGTTTTGGCCCCTACGCGTCCCGTGGCTACCTGCGCACCAAGAATGAAGAAGCCTATGATCATGTGTTTAAAAACCATTACCCGGATGAGGAGCGTGGCGCGGCGAGACCTTTAAAAACCTCTCCCTGCTACGACCGCATGAAAGATCTGGGTGCTGTTTTTGGTACTGTCTATGGCTGGGAGCGACCCAACTGGTTTGCACCAGCCGACTATGCACTGTCAGAGGCAGATCTGGATAAATCAGACACATTGTGGAATAAAAACCACAGCAAAGCCCTCGATGATGGTCGCATTGTTGAGAAGAACTCCTTCCGCCGCTCCAACTATTTTGACTTTGTCGGTCAGGAAGTCCGTCATGTACATGACAATGTCGGTGTGCTGGATATGTCAGCCTTCTCCAAAGCAACAGTGACCGGCCCCGGGTCCGAAGCCTGGTTAAACAGTATTGTTGCCAACAATGTGCCCAAGGCCGTGGGCCGCATCGGTCTCTGCCACATGCTGTCGCAAAATGGTGGTGTGCGCGCCGAATTTACGATCTACAAGCGCGCCAAAAATAGCTATTACCTGGTATTTGCCGGTGCACAGGAGCGCCATGACTGGGACTATCTGACCAAGCTGGCACCCCGGGATGGCTCGGTAAATCTGCAAAAAATCACTACCCAGATGGGTGTGCTGGTGCTGGCCGGGCCAAAGTCTCGGGATGTACTGCAAAAGCTTACTGATACTGACCTCTCGAATAACAACTTTAAATGGCTTACGGGCAAATCGATCAATGTGGGCTATGCCCAGGCTGAAGCGCTTAGGGTTAACTTTGTCGGCGAGCTAGGTTGGGAGCTGCATCACCCCATTGAGATGCAAAACTATATCTTTGATGAGCTGATGAAGGCCGGTGCCGAGTTTGATATAAAACCCTTTGGTATCCGCGCCATGGAAAGCATGCGCCTGGAAAAATCCTATCGCCTGATTCCCCGGGAGATGTCCATTGAATATTCCGCACTGGAGTCAGGGTTACACCGCTTTGTAAAACTGGATAAAGACTGTGATTTTGTTGGCAGGCAAGCGCTGCTGGCCTGGCAGGAAAAAGGCTTCGCCAACTGCTTTGCTACTCTGGAAGTGCATGGGGTTACGGATGCAGATGCCCGTGGTTCCGAGGGGCTTTATAAAGCCGGCCAGCTGGTGGGTCGGGCAACCTCTGGTGGCTTCGGCTTCCGCACTAATAAGTCACTGGCTCTGGGGCTGGTAAAGACAGAATTTGGCGCCATAGGCACGGAGCTGGAAATTGAAATACTCGGTGAGCGCTACCGCGCGACAGTAATCGAAGAATCGCCTTTTGATGCCGACAATGAGTGCCTCAGAGCTTAGCTTTCAGGGCCGTCGTAGACGGGTAATCCTCAGTCGTAGCGCCATATGCGATCTGGGTTAAACAGGCACAGACTGCGGGCGATAAAAGAGCAACTAACGGAGAGTCCTGGACTCTGCACTGGAAGTAACATTATGACTGAACGAACAGGTCGAAGAAGAGCGGGACGGGAAGCTGGTGGCCGGGAAGGGCGTCGGGAAGCACGCGCTAATGCAGTGGTTGCAACCCAACCATTTATCGAGCGCAAAATCCCCTATATTGAATATCTGACTGAAGAGAATCTGCAGCTGATTGAAGACAATGCAGACCTTCTGTTGGAAGAGATTGGTATTGATTTTCTCGATGATCCCGAAGCTCTTGAAATGTGGAAAGAAGCGGGTGCCGATGTGCAGGGCACCAGAGTGCATTTCCCCAAGGGTCTGTGCCGTTCCATTATCCAGGCCACGGCTCCCCAAGAGTACACTCAGCATGCGCGCAACCCAGAGCGCAATGTAATTATTGGCGGCAAGCGCACCGTACTGGTGCCAGCCTATGGTTCCCCCTTTGTCCATGATATTGATCAGGGCCGACGCTACGCGACCATCGAAGACTTTAATAATTTTGTCAAACTGGCCTATATGGCTCCTGGTATCCATCATTCCGGAGGCACCATCTGTGAGCCTGTAGATCTGCCGGTGAACAAGCGTCACTTTGATATGGTTTACAGCCACTTTAAGTACAGCGACAAACCATTGATGGGTTCAGTCACTCACCATGAGCGCGCCCAGGACACTGTGGATATGGCTAAGCTGGTATTTGGCGACGAATTTGTCGATCAAAACTGTGTATTAACCAGCCTGATCAATGTGAATTCACCCATGACCTTCGACGGCACCATGCTCGGTTCTCTCAAGGTCTATGCGCGCAATAATCAGGCGACAGTGATTTCACCTTTTATTCTTGCCGGTGCTATGTCGCCGGTGACCACCGCAGGTACTGTCACTCAGATTCTGGCTGAGGCCATGGCTGGCATTGCTTTTACCCAGCTCTGTCGCCCCGGGGCGCCAGTGATTTTTGGCACCTTTGCCGCGGCCGTCTCCATGGCCACGGGCGCACCCACCTTTGGTACCCCAGAGCCCAGCCAGGTGATTTATGCAGCTGCAGCACTGGCTCGCCGTCTTGGCGTGCCATTCAGAAGCGGTGGTGGCCTTACCGGCTCCAAGCTGCCAGATGCCCAGGCCGCCTATGAAGCGGCCAATACATTACAGACCTCGGCACTGGCCGGGGTCAACTTTATGTTGCACACCGCAGGCTGGCTCGAAGGTGGTCTGGCCATGGGTTATGAAAAATTTATTATGGATGCCGATCAGGCCAGCATGATCTCTGTGCTGCTGGGCGGTATGGATATGTCTGAGAATGGTCAGGCCCTGGATGCGGTCCGTGAAGTGGGGCCGGGCAAACATTATCTGGGCTCAGCCCACACCCTGAAAAACTTTGAAACCGCCTTCTATCGCTCAACGGTTGCAGACAACAACAGCTATGAGCAGTGGCAGGTGGATGGCTCACTGGATACAGCCCAGCGTGCCAATGTTCTGTGGAAAAAAATGCTCAACGAATATCAGGCTCCAGCCATTGACCCAGCGGTTGATGAAGCACTGCTGGACTTTATGACACGCCGCAAAGGCTCGTTCGAAGATCGAGATTACTAAGCAATACCAAATTGGGAGTTACCACAAATGTCTGATGAAGAGGATATTGTACTGGCAGAATTATCCGATGAAGATCTGGTGCTGCAAATGCATGACGATCTCTACGATGGCCTGAAAGAAGAAATAGAAGAGGGTACCACCATTCTGCTGGATCGGGGTTGGTCTGCAGAGAGAGTTCTTGGGGAAGCACTGGTTGATGGCATGACCATTGTCGGTATCGATTTCCGCGATGGTATTTTGTTTGTGCCAGAGGTACTGCTGGCCGCCAACGCCATGAAAGGCGGCATGTCTATCCTTAAGCCACTGCTGGCTGAAACCGGTGCTAAACCTGTGGGCACTATGGTGATTGGGACAGTTAAAGGCGATATCCATGATATCGGCAAAAACCTGGTGGCCATGATGATGGAGGGCGCCGGTTTTGAAGTTCACGATATGGGTATCAATAATTCTGTCGAGGAATATATTGCCGCTCTGGAACGTCACAAGCCAGATATTTTAGGTATGTCTGCACTGCTAACCACAACCATGCCCTATATGAAGGTAGTGATCGATGCCATGGCTGATCAGGGCCTGCGGGATAAATATATTGTGATGGTAGGCGGCGCGCCGCTCAACGAAGAGTTTGGTGTAGCCGTGGGCGCCGATGCCTATTGTCGCGATGCTGCAGATGCAGCGACAACGGCAATTCGTCTGGTCAGTGAGCGCAGATTACTAGAGACGGCCTGATGAATGCGGCCAGTGAGCAAGCCCCAGCGCGCCTGTTGGTGATTGCCTGTGGCGCACTGGCCCACGAGATTGTCTGGCTGCAAAAATTAAATGGCTGGGGCCATCTGGACCTGCAATGTCTGGATGCAGAGCTGCACAATAAACCCAAGCTGATTGCCGATAAACTGGCCGCCAAAATCCAGCAAAATCGTCAGTATTATGAAAATATTTTTGTCGCCTATGCCGACTGCGGCACTGGCGGCGCCATTGATACTTTATTGGCCAAAGAGGGTATTGAGCGACTTCCGGGCGCCCACTGCTACTCGTTTTTTGCTGGTGAAGAACGCTTTACTCAGATGGCTGCCGCAGAGCTGGGCAGTTTTTATTTGACCGATTTTTTGGTGGAGCACTTTGATCGGCTGGTGATAAAAGGCCTGAAACTGGACAGATATCCACAGCTGCGTGATCAGTATTTTGCCCATTACACCAGCCTGGTTTACCTGTCTCAGCGCCAAGATGCAAAACTGATGGACCAGGCCCGCGCTGCAGCGGAATTTTTAGATTTGAACTTTCGCCATGAGCACAGCGGCTATGGCGATTTACAGACTGGTCTGCAAGAGCAGATTCTAAAGCTTGTATAGAGGCTGACGGCATGCAAAAAATCGAAGTCTACTGGCGCGATATTCCAGCGCAGATTCTGGTCAAGAGCGGCCGTGTGCGCGGCAAAGCCATGCTTAGCCATAGGTTTCAAGCGGCCATAGACCGAGCCGCCATGCGCGCGGGCAAAGGCGGCAGTGATGAGTATCTGGAAGACTGGCGCAGGGTGACCAGCAAAATAGAAGCCGAAGGCAGCCCCCAGGATATCGCCCAGCAGTTTGCCGATGCCATAGAAGCCGCCTATTCCAATGCCGATATCGCCGCTCTGGTTGCAGCCAAAGGTCTGAAGGAGCAAACTCAATGAAACTGGTTCGCTACTGGTCAGTGAGAAACGCCCGCTGGCTTCGCTGGGTTTATAAAGCTCTGGAGGCCTGTCTGGTTGCTTTGCACCCGGTCCTCAATCGCCTGGGCTACCAGCGCATAGATAGCACCTTTGCCGCTATGGAAAAACTGGTTAAAGGATTTCTTTTTGACTCCCAGTCCTGTGGCCAGTGCACCTTGGGTGAAACTGGAATGGCCTGCCCGATGAACTGCCCCAAAACCCTGCGCAATGGCCCCTGTGGCGGCGTGCGCAGCAATGGCCACTGTGAGGTTGACGCGGATATGGTCTGCGTCTGGGTAACGTCCTGGGAAGGTAGTCAGCGCATAGGCAACCCGGAAACCGGCATACAGATTATTCAGCCACCCGTCGATGTGCGTCACAAAGGCAGCAGTGCCTGGTTGCGCGCGGTGCGGCGAAAATCAGGAGTCTCAGAGTCATGATGTTTGACGATGAACCCATAGCGGGGGAGAACCTACCAGTCCTGCCGGGCCATTATTCCCCGGGCCGACTTGAGCGCGTACTGCGGGCCGGTCAGTTTGCTGTGACCGCGGAGATTGCTCCGCCAGATTCCGCCGATCCCGTGGAGGTGTATCAGCGAGCGGCGCTGTTTGATGGCTATGTGGATGCAATCAATGCCACCGATGGCTCCGGGGCAAACTGCCATATGTCCAGTGTTGGCATGTGCGCATTGCTGACCCGTCGCGGTTACTCAATGATTATGCAGATCTCCTGTCGCGATAGGAATCGCATCGCCATGCAAGGGGATGTTCTGGGTGCCTCGGCCATGGGCGTATCCAATATTCTCTGCCTCAGTGGCGACGGTGTGCAGTCCGGAGACCACCCCGAGGCCAAGCCAGTATTTGATATGGATTGCATGACCAGCCTGCAAATGATTCGCGGCATGCGCGACGATGCGCAGTTTCTCAGCGGTCGCAAAATCACCTCGCCGCCACAGGTTTTTCTCGGCGCAGCGGCCAATCCCTTTGCGCCACCTTTTGACTATCGTCCTCTAAGGCTCGCGAAAAAAGTGGCAGCGGGAGCTCAGTTTGTGCAGACCCAGTACTGCTTTGATATTGCAATGCTAAAAACCTATATGGCCAAGGTGCGGGATATGGGCTTGCATAAAAAAGTGTTTATTTTGCCCGGCGTAGGTCCATTGGCCTCGGCCAAATCTGCCGAGTGGATTCGCAGCAATGTTGCCGGCGTGCATATCCCGGATGCCATTATTAAACGTCTGGCCGGTGCCCAGGATCAAAAGCAGGAAGGGGTCAATATCTGTATCGATATGATCAATGAGATCAAAGAAATGGAAGGGGCCAGCGGCGTGCATATTATGGCCTACCGCCAGGAAGAGCGTATTGCCGAGATTGTAGAAAAAACCAAAGTGCTGGGAGATCGAACACCCTGGCACCCGAACCGTTAATTTTTGGAGAACAGCATGACCATCACGACTATCAGTTCCGCCACCAAAGAGGTCAACATCGGCTTTGATCAGCCCTTTGTGATAATTGGTGAGCGTATCAATCCCACTGGCCGCAAAATACTGGCCGAAGAAATGAAGGTGGGAGATTACAGTCGTGTAGAAGCAGACGCCTTGGCACAGGTTGCCGCTGGTGCCCAGATGCTGGATGTAAATGCAGGCATTCCTCTGGCCGATGAACCGCGCATTCTCGCCGAAGCTATCCAACTGGTGCAGTCGATTACCGATGTTCCCCTGAGCATTGACTCCTCCATTATTGAAGCACTTGAAGCCGGCTTGGCGGTTTATCAGGGTAAGGCACTGGTCAATTCCGTGACCGGTGAAGATGAAGTACTCGAGCGGGTACTGCCTCTGGTGGCCAAATACGGTGCCTCAGTGGTTGCTATCTCCAATGATGAAACTGGTATTTCCGAAGACCCGGATGAGCGTTTTGCCGTGGCCAAGAAGATTGTTGAGCGCGCCGCGGACTATGGTATCCACCACAGCGATGTTGTGGTCGACCCACTGGTAATGCCGATTGGAGCTATCAATACTGCTGGCCTGCAGGTGATGCATGTGGTCCGTCGTCTGCGCGAAGAGTTAAAAGTAAATACCACCTGTGGCGCCTCCAATGTGAGCTTTGGCCTGCCCAACCGCAATGGCATTAACAGCGCATTCCTAACCATGGCCATGGGTGCCGGCATGACCTCCGCTATCACCAGCCCGTTGCATCCGGAAGTGATGGCGGCGGTCCGTGGTGGCGATGTAATGATGGGCCATGATCCCAACTGTGCCAACTGGATCAAGGCCTACCGGGAACCGGCTGCTGAGGGCGAGGGTCGAGCTAGAGGCGGACGTCGCAGAAGAGGGTAGTTATTTGCAAGATATGGTCAAAGTAGTCTTTACCCCTTCTGGTCGGCGCGGCAGTTTTCCGGTCAACACGCCGCTGCTTCACGCAGCGCGGGTATTGGGTGTGGATATTGATTCTGTCTGTGGCGGTCGCGGTCTCTGCGGCCGCTGCCAGATTGTTTGTGCCGAAGGCTCGTTTGCCAAGCATCAAATTGAATCCCAAAGCAGCCATTTGTCGCCGCTGTGTGCCACAGAGGTTAAATATGGCGAGCGCAAAGCCCCGCTGGTGAATGGTCGTCGCCTCAGCTGCCACACTTTATTGCTCGATGACGTGGTGATTGATGTACCCCCGGAGTCACAGGTGCATCGGCAGATTGTGCGCAAAGAGGCGGAATACAAAGATATAGAACTAGATCCGGCGACTCGCCTCTATTATGTGCAAGTAGAAGAACCAGATATGCATGTGCCCAAAGGGGATTTGCAGCGCCTGATAGAAACATTGCAACAGGATTGGCAGCTGCCCAATTTGGGTTGCGACAGCCATCTGTTAAAAACTCTGCAGCCAGCCCTGACCGAAGGCAAGCGCGGCATCAGTGTGGCTGTGCATAAAAACCAACAGATTATTGCCCTCTGGCCTGGCTTTAGAGATCGAGCCTACGGTGTGGCCGTGGATGTGGGTTCCACCACCATTGCCGCCCATCTCTGTGATCTGAGTTCCGGCGGGGTACTGGCCAGCGCCAGTTTGATGAATCCGCAGATTCGCTTTGGCGAAGACCTTATGAGTCGCGTCTCCTACGTCATGATGCACCCAGAAGGTGCCGGAGAGATGACCACAGTGATTCGGGAAGCCCTTAACCAGCTGTTTGTTGAAGTGGCCAGGCAAATTGATGCCGGTGTTGAGGATATTGTCGAAATCACCTTGGTTGCCAACCCAGTTATGCATCACATACTGCTGGGCATCAGTCCGGTTGAATTGGGCGGCGCACCTTTTGCCCTGACCACAGATGCAGCGGTGGAAGTACCAGCTACTGAGATGGGTCTAACCATTAATCAGGGTGGCCGACTCTATGTACTGCCCTGTATTGCCGGCCATGTTGGTGCCGATACCGCGGGTGTTATTCTCGCCGAAGAACCGCAGAATCAGGACAAAATGACATTATTGGTGGATGTGGGTACCAATGCCGAAATTGTCCTTGGCAATCGGCATCGCCTACTGGCCTGTTCCAGCCCCACTGGCCCGGCTTTTGAAGGTGCTCAGATCAGCTGCGGGCAGCGCGCTGCGGCCGGCGCTATAGAGCGCGTGCGCATTGACCCGCAAACCTTGCAGCCGCGCTTTAAAGTAATTGGCTCAGATCTGTGGTCCGATGAAGATGGCTTTGCCGAGGCCATTGTGGGCCATGGTGTTACTGGCATCTGTGGCTCGGGCATTATCGAAGTTGTGGCAGAAATGTATCTGGCGGGCATAGTCACGGTGGACGGTATTATTGATGGTGCACTGATTAGCCGCACAGACCGGGTGATTCAAAATGACCGCACCTGGTCCTATGTTTTGCACAGTCCTGAAAATGACGAAGCGCCAATTGTCGTGACACAAAATGATATTCGCCAGATACAGTTGGCCAAGGCGGCTCTCTATGCCGGGGTCAAATTATTAATGGATCATATTGGTACAGTGACCGTTGAGCGAATTCGTCTTGCCGGTGCCTTTGGCAGCCATATCAATGTGCAACATGCCATGGTTTTGGGGTTGATTCCCGACGCAGTATTGGAGCAGGTTTCATCTGCCGGCAATGCGGCGGGCACCGGCGCCCGTATAGCACTTTTAAATTTGCAGTCCCGGGATACCATTGAAAATCTGGTTAACAATATCGAGAAAATTGAAACTGCGATGGAGTCTAAATTTCAGGATTATTTTGTCGATGCCATGGCCTTTCCGAATAAGACAGATCCCTTTCCAAATCTATTCAATGTGATCAGCAGGCCTGAGCCCAAAATACTGGTAGAAAATACTGCCGGTGGTCGCAAACGTCGCCGTAGATAAAAGTCGTATCTGTGAATAAAAACTCTAAATTTACAAAAATAAAACTTCTTTTAAATCATATTGTAGGCATATAATCGCAGCAAAGAAGTTAGCTAAATTAAAGCGCTTCTAAGTTTTAAAAATAATAAAAATAAAAATAAAAATTGAGCAAACTACCGAGAAAGGATTGTTGATATGGTCGATGCCGTAGAAGCAGTTGAGGTTGAATACCCGGATGCGAATATAACATTGCATGTCGGCTTTCTTATGATGCCAGAGTACACTCTGAGTACATTTTCTAACGCTATTTCAGTGCTGCGCATGGCCAACCGGCTAAGTGGCAGAGAGCTTTATCGCTACTCTGTATTTAGTTTTGATGGTGAGCCTGTGACCTCCAGTTCTGGCATTGAAATAATGCTTGATGGCAGTGTTAAATCAGTGGGCGAAATGAATGTATTGATTGTGTGCGGTGGTTACAATGTTAAAGACTACT
Source organism: uncultured Cellvibrionales bacterium (assembly GCA_963969005.1). Classification (GTDB taxonomy): domain Bacteria; phylum Pseudomonadota; class Gammaproteobacteria; order Pseudomonadales; family Porticoccaceae; genus HTCC2207. The sequence goes on from CAXAJC010000014.1 coordinate 22,408, forward strand.
GCACCAAGCCTGTTCTCGATGAACTGCGGTCCATGGACAAGAAAAAAATTCCTCTGGGTGGTATGTGCACCGGTAGCTATGTATTGGCTGCTGCAGGTTTGCTGGATGGTTACCGCAGCACCATCCACTGGGAAAATATTGCCAGCATGCGCGAGCAGTTTCCCAAACTGAATATTTCCTCGAGTCTGTTTGTTATTGATCGCGATCGCTACACCTGCTCCGGTGGCATTAGCTCCATTGATTTGATGCTTAATCTGGTGGCCAGCATTCATGGTCACCAGCTGGTGCAGCAGATCTCTGAGCAGTTTACCTGTGACCGGGTGCGCACCGAGAAAGATCCCCAGCGAGCGCCGCTGCAGTATCTGATTGGTGCCAGTCAGCCGCGACTGGTGGATGCCGTCACATTGATGGAAGCCAATATTGAAGAGCCATTAAGTCTGGATGAAGTGGCTGACTATGTGGGCATTTCAAGACGCCAGCTGGAGCGTTTATTTAATCGCTATCTGCACTGTGCGCCGTCCCGCTACTATCTGGAATTGCGACTGTCCCGAGCCAGGCTGCTGCTGTTGCAAACCTCAATACCGGTGATTGATGTGGCCATTAGTTGCGGGTTTTCTACCGCACCCCATTTCAGCAAATGTTATAGCGACCTGTATGGCAAGCCACCGAGCAATGAGCGGCGGGCTTTGGCTTAGGGTTTTT
>CAXAJC010000015.1:0-22953 GCA_963969005.1 uncultured Cellvibrionales bacterium
GATATATTGAATGATCACATATCGTAATGCGCTCACCAAAGAGCATAGATCTCTGACGGCTTTTCTTCTGGATCATGGAGCCAACCCGTGGAATCACCTTCCTGAAGATGGTATCAGGGAAAGTCTTGCCGCTGTTGCCCAAGGTAATGGTGAAGTACTTTTAGCCTGTGATAGCAGCACAATTGTCGGATTATGTATTTTCTTTTACCCATCCGCCCTACCTGAAAAATACCAGCAATATGCCAAGTCGCAACCCTCAGTATATGTTTCCGAGGTTACGGTGCATCGGGATTATGCCGGTCAGGGAATCGGTTTTGAATTGCTGCGCCAGACCATTGCCGGTGCAGAGGCGTTGGATGCAATGCTGGTGTTGATTGATCGCCATGAGGAAAATCTGGCTTCAGCTGGTATGATGCGCAAGGCAGGGTTTGCTGAATTACGCACCTTTGTGGATTTAGAGCGGCGGAATTATGGCAGCCGCAAAACCACTGTGATGGGTTATCAACTGCGTTAATTCCATAATCTGCTGTTATGCTTGACCGATAAAATAATAACTATTCATAATCGTCAGGGGAATCATTATGGAACAAGTCGACAGCGCAGCAGCGCTCAAAAGCCCGTTTTGTCTATTTACCCAGCGGCGGTTTCTTCCATTCTTTATTACCCAGTTTCTCGGTGCCCTGAACGATAATTTGTTTAAGAATGCACTGCTGGTGATTGTGGTTAGCACTGCTGTTGCAGGCTCAGATAGCAGCACAAATTTTATTACCAATCTGGCGGCCGGGCTTTTTATTCTGCCCTACTTTCTATTTTCTACTACTGCCGGGCAGCTGGCGGATCGCTATGATAAGGCGCTGCTGATCAGGCGAATCAAACTGGCAGAAATCCTGTTGATGGTGGCGGGCTGCTATGCACTGTGGCTGGGTGATGTGCCATTGATGTTGGGTATTTTATTTTTGCTCGGGGTGCAGTCTGCCTTCTTTGGGCCCATTAAGTACTCGATTATCCCGCAGCATCTGGATAGCAATGAACTATTGGCGGGCAATGCCCAAACAGGCATGGGTACCTTTGTCTCTATTTTGCTGGGCACTCTGATTGGCGGCTGGCTGGTAACTGTGGAGCAGGGGCCAATCTATGTTGGGGCGCTGGCTATTGTTTTTGCGATTATCGGCTGGCTTAGCAGTAGGGAAATCCCTGATGCTCCAAGTACGGTGGCCGCGCAGCAAGGTAAATTAAATCTTAATCCCCTGAGTGAGACATCGCGAAACTTCCGTCTGGCGCGGCAAAACCCGACGGTGTTTTACTGCATTATTTCAATTTCCTGGTTCTGGTTATTTGGCGGTAGCTTTCTGACTCAGGTTCCCAATTATGCAGTCACTGTCCTCAACGGGCACCCAACATTAATTTCAATTTTGCTGGCAGGTTTTATTGTGGGCGTGGCCATTGGTTCCCTGTTATGTCACCGTATTTCCAAAGGTGAGGTGGAGCCTGGGCTGGTGCCTGTGGGTGCCATGGGCCTGTCGGTGTTTGCTATAGATCTGTTCTTCACTACGGGTAGCTATCAGGCGGCGAATCCTCTCGTTGCTGCCGTATTACCAAGCGACTTTGTGAACTTAAGTGGTGGCCTGCATGTGATGCTAGATCTGATGTTTATCGGTATGTTTGGCGGCATGCTGATTGTGCCGCTGTACTCAATGATTCAGCAACGAACTGAGGGGAATACCAGAGCCCGGGTGATCTCGGTAAACAATATTATCAATGCGATGTTTATGGTGGCCGGGGCTCTGCTGGGCATCTTATTTCTCAGCGTACTGAGCTGGACTATTCCCCAGTTCTTTCTCGCTGTGGCGGTAATAAACGGGCTGTTTTTAGGCACCATATTTGTGCTCGATCCAATATTTATCCAGCGCTTTGTCGCCTGGGTTTCCAGAACTCCCAATCCGGACTCGACTCAATAGTAGGCAGTAGCAGATGTAGTGAGCACCATTGGCGCACTGACTTCTTCCCGTTTGACTAGCCCACAGAGCTGTTCAACGAGCTCCAGAGCAAAATCCAATGCGGTTCCCGGCCCCTGACTGGTAATGCAGTTACCATCGACCACAACCCGGGATTCTGCGTTGAGTTCTTTGGCTTGCAGATTTTGCTGAAACATAGGGTGCCCGGTGACTGTTTTGTCCTCAAGCAACCCTTTGCTACCCAGCACCAGCGCCGGTGAGGCACAGATGGCGGCATAGAGTTTTCCCTCTGCTACCTGTGCACGCAATACGGTATCCAGCGCTCCACTCTCGGCCAGATGCTCTGCTCCAGGAATACCCCCAGGCACTGCGACCAAATCCCAGGATGAACTGACACAGCTGTCAATGCTGCAATCAGTGGTGATACTAATGCCATGGGCACCAACAATTTGCTCGGCACCAACACTGGCCACAGTGACTTCAACTCCGGCTCTACGCAGTACGTCAATCATGGTAACTGCTTCAATTTCTTCACTGCCGTCTGCAATAGGTATTAGAGCTGTTTTTGCCATGTGATTTCCCTTTTTATCAGTCGTATGTATAGGTTACACTGTGCCGCAATTCAACGGAGCTGTCACGGGATTGGAATGAAAATTTATATATTGCAGGCACAGGATCAACGCACTCTTAACAAGGATTTGGAATGGGATTCTGTGGCGGATCGGAACGCTGTTTTTCAAACTCCCCATCGTGATATCGCTATTAACCAGCTAATCGAATTAAACGCCAAAGATATTAGCCTGCGTGCAGCGGTTGTCGAATGCGAGGCCGACAGTAAAGGTCGCCCGGTGCTTACTGTTGGCCAACATGCCAGCAATTCAAACGACGCAGATCCCAAGCAATCAAACGCAGCTTGAGCATCCGCTTTTGACCCTGCACAGCAAACTTGCCCTTATTGCCGGGGACGCCAAAGCGTCTCTGTTAACTGGTATTACCAGAGGCATTGAGAAAGAAAGCCTCAGAGTAAGCCAGTCCGGGCATCTTGCCAAGACAACCCATCCTCAGGAGTTGGGGTCAGCACTGACCCACCCATCCATCACTACCGACTACTCAGAAGCTTTGCTGGAGTTTATTACTTCTCCCTCGGCGTCGATTGATGAGGTTCTTGAAGAGCTGGATGAGATACATCGGTTTACCTATCAGCATCTTGATAATGAACTACTGTGGGTCAGCAGCATGCCCTGCCAGCTGGGTGATGACAGCAGCATTCCTGTAGGCAAGTATGGCACCTCTAATATTGGCAAAATGAAGCAGATCTACCGCGTGGGCCTGGGCCATCGTTATGGTCGGCTGATGCAGACCATTGCTGGCATCCATTATAATTTTTCTGTCCCCGACGAGCTGTGGCTCGAGTTACAGGCGGCCAGCGGCGACAAGCAGTCGCTGCAGGACTACAAAACCCAAGGCTATTTCGCCACCATTCGCAATTTCCGCCGCTATTCCTGGCTGTTGCTGTATCTGCTGGGCGCTGCACCAGCGGTATGCAAAAGCTTTGTTCGTGGCCGCGAGCACCAGTTGGAACAGGTTAACGACGACAGTCACAGCCTCTATACCCCCTATGCAACGTCTCTGCGTATGGGTGATTTGGGTTATCAATCTGACGCACAGAGTTCGCTGGTGGTCTGCTATAACAATCTTGAGCAATATGTCGCCACATTGCGCGCAGCCCTAGATCAGCCCTACCCTGCCTACGACCAGATCGGGCTTAAAGACGAACAGGGCAACTATAAACAGCTTAGTACTGCACTGCTGCAGATTGAGAATGAGTTCTACAGCTCTATTCGACCCAAACGTACCGCTAAGTCCGGGGAAACACCTCTCCATGCTCTCGAAAGCCGCGGGGTTGAGTACATCGAAGTGCGCTGTGTGGATCTGAATCCTCTTGTGCTCGGTGGCATAGATGCTCAGACCATTCGGTTTCTGGATACCTTTTTGTTGTTCTGTCTGTTACAGGACAGCCCGGACACCAACAATCAGGAGTATATGCGCATCCCTGAAAACATTCGGCGTACAGTCTACCAGGGGCGCAATCCTGAAACTCTGCTGCTAAATGGTACGGAAGAAGTAGCGCTACCCGACTGGGGCCTGTCCCTGATTGCGGCCATGGGCCCGGTCGCAGAGAGGCTTGATAAGGCTCATCAGAGCACCAGCTATAGTCAGGCACTGGCAACCATGCAGCAGCGGTTGGAAGACCAACAGACCACGCCCGCCGCTACTCTGCTGCGTGAGATGATCGAAAATAATGAAACCTACTTCGCCATGGCCATGCGCAAAGCCTGTGAGCAGCGCGACTATTTCTGCGCTAAAGCACCCAGTGCTGGAACCATGGCCCGATATGCCGATCTGGCAGTTGAGTCGAGGCAGCAGCAAGCTGAAATAGAAGCCAGCGATAGCCTGTCATTCGACGAATTTCTGGCGGCTTTCTAGCCGCCCCCGAAATATGAACTACCTCGCCCATATTGCCCTTGCCGGTGATAATCCGGAATATCAGGTGGGCGGATTGCTCGGTGATTTTGTGCGCGGACCATTAATTGGCAAGTATTCTCCGGCTATTGAGGCCGGTATCACCGCCCATCGCAAACTCGACGCCCATGTGGACCAGCAACCTGAAATACAGGCCTTTTTACAGCGCTTTAGTCGCCCGATGCGGCGCTATGCCGGAATTGTGGCTGATGTTTATTACGATCATTTACTGGCCTGTGAATGGCACAGATATTATCAGCAGCCTCTGGACAGTTTTTGCCAAGACTTCTACTCAAATCTCGGGCAATACAGTGATAACCTGCCGGCAGGAGCACTGGTTTTTTTGCGACGGGCACCACAGATTGGATGGTTGCAGAGCTATGCCCATGCCGAGCATCTGCCAATGATTTTACAGCGCATTGGCGAACGCCTTCGCCGTCCGGTGCCCCTACAGAATGCACTGCCTGTGATTAATCAGCATCAAAGTGGCATTGCCCTGGAGTTTCATCAGCTCTATCCTCGACTACAGCACTTTATGCAGAACAGTCTGTATGAAATTGAATTACACTAGGCCATATTACTGATTAAGGAGAAGCACCCAGTGATGCTACCCAGCTATCGAATACTGAACCTTGCCCAGGCATTGGCAAGCGCTGCACTTATTGTTGTTGCGATTGCGTACTTCGAGAATTTTCTCGGCCTTGAGCCCTGTTATCTGTGTATGACACAACGAGCTTTTGTGGTCGGTATTGGTGTTATCTGCACAATCGCAGCACTGCATAACCCTAACCATTCGGGGCAGCGAATATATGCCGGGCTGTCCATTGCCACTGCTATATTCGGCGGATATTTTTCCAGCAAGCAACTGTGGCTACAGAGCCTGCCAGAGGATCAGGTACCAGCCTGCGGTATTCCAGTGGAGTATCTGTTTGACAGCTTTTCCATCTCTGAGGCAATTGGCATGCTGCTGAGGGGCGATGGCAACTGTGCAGAGGTGCAATGGGAACTACTGGGACTGAGCATGCCGGGCTGGGTGATGGTTACCTTCGTTGGCTTTGCCGCTCTGGGAGTCGTGCAATTTTTGCGCAAATCCTAAAACTGCTGGCAGCACTGGCAGTTCTCACTGGCTTTCAGTGGCTTGGCCAGATAATGGTCGATCAGCTAATGATTGAACTGCCCGCGTCATTACTGGGTATGCTGTTGCTGCTGGTTATTTTGACACTGTTTCCGCAGCTGTTAACTCTTCTAGACAAAGCCGCCAATCTGTTAATTCAAAATCTGTCACTGATGTTTATTCCTCCCTCCGTCGGAGCATTTTTTCTCGGTGGCGAGATCTATCAACAGTTCCCATCCTTGCTGGCAACCATTGTGCTCAGCACCATTGCCGCTATTATTATCATGGCTCTGCTGATCCGAGTGCTGCCAGATGTGCCTGGGGATAGGTCGGAATAATGGACTGGTTAATTGGCGTCTGGCAGCAAATCAGCACTAGCTCGTGGGTGATTGCCTTGTCAGTAATCGGCTTTGCCACTGGTTTGTGGGTGTATAGACGCAGCGGCGGTAATGCCCTGTTACACCCGTTATTGGTGGGCACACCTCTGGTGGCCGGGTGCCTTTATTTTATTAATATGGATTTCGCTACCTATTATTCCGAGAACGGCATTTTAAATTGGCTGCTGGGTCCTACCACGGTTGCACTGGCGGTTCCTCTGGCCAAGCAGATGCGGAAATTGCCGCCGCTTATGATCACAGTCACAACTACTGTGCTGATTGGAGGCTTTTTTGCCACTATTTGCGCTCTGGCCATAGCCAACCTTTTTACCGTAGAGCCGCTGGTGATGCTGTCACTGGCCGCCAAGTCTGTCACCACACCTATTGCTGTAGGTATCACCGAGCAGGTCGGCGGGTTGGTGACATTGGTTGTGATGGTGGTGTTATTGACCGGCATTGTCGGGATTTTAGTGGCCAATAGAATTTTCCACGCTTTTGCCGTCAGGGATGAACGCTGGCAGGGGTTGATACTGGGCATCTCTGCCCATGCAATAGGCACAGCTAAAGCCTTTGAGCAGAGCAGCCGCTGCGGAGCATTTGCTACATTGGGCATGGGTCTTAATGGTATTTGGACTGCAATTTTTCTGCCCCTGGTGTTGCCCTTTTTTATTCACTAAATAGTTAATATCCGATAAAAAACAGGTAAACTGCGATTTCCAAGGGAGTGAACCACAGAGGGCGTTATGTTAGAAGATTGCCAAACATTACAGCAGTATTGGGGCGGAGTCAGCGAAGTCATTGACCGCTGGCTGGAAGAGCGTCGAGAGTTACTGGTTAAATATTGCGAATTGAGCGAAATCCAGGATTTTGATGGTGCCAACGCAAGCCATGGCAGCAAATTGCAAAACTTCTGCGAACTGATGGTGGACTATGTTTCAGTCGGCCACTTCGAAGTTTTTGAGCAACTTGCCGGCGAGGGCAAGGCTTTCAATGATAACGAAGGTCTCAAGCAGGGCGCGGAATTAGTTGAGGCTATTCAGCCGTCAACTGAAGCTATTCTGGATTTTAATGATAAATATCTTGAGACCGATGACTTGGAGTCACTGCCTGTTGATCTATCGAGTATTGGTGAGATTTTGGCCCAGCGCTTTGAGTCTGAAGACAAAATGATTGAGGTTTTACATAATGCCCATGTGCCGGCTTTACTAGAGGAAATTCAGGGTGATTCAGTCTAAATCTCAAGACTGAAGTTCAGATATAAAAAAACCCCCGACTAATCGAGGGTTTTTTATACGTCTTTTACTCATCAACTTTAAGATTCTACATTAGCCTGCAGTAGCTCAACCTCAAAGATCAATGTGGCGTTGGGCCCAATTGGACCTGTTCCACCCGGGCCATAGGCTAGGTCTGCTGGAATATATAGCTCCCATTTTGAACCCTCAGGCATCAACTGCAATGCTTCAGTCCAGCCAGCAATTACCTGAGTCACGCCAAACTGAGCCGGAACACCGCGTTTGACTGAGCTATCAAACTCAGTATTGTCCAAAAGGCGCCCGGCATAATGTACTTCAACCGTGCTCTCTGCGGTTGGGGTTGCGCCAGTGCCTTCTACCAGCACTTTATATTGCAAGCCGGAGGCAGTGGTAATCACATCTTCTTTGGCGCCATTTTCTGCTAGGAATGCTGTTCCAGCGGCCAGATTGCTTTCAGCCTGCATTGATGCTTCTTGCTCTTGAGCCTGCTGCATCTCATCACGTTTGGCGGTCATCTGGGCTTCAAAGGCTTGGATTGCCTCGGCAATCTCCTCTTCCGATAACTGCGGCTCGGCATCAGTCAGGCCATCTTGAAAGCCTTGTTGGAATGCAGCGGTATCAATTTCCATGCCGACAGACTGGATGTTCTTGCCATTATCCATTCCCAATAAGTAACTAATTTTTTGATCTTGAGTTTGCAAATCTGCCTCCTGAGGCTGGTTATTTATTTGATCACAGCCAGCCAAAGCCAGTAGCGCAGTCAATGAAAGAAGTCTAAAACATTTCATGGTTAATCCTGTTATTGACGATTTAAAGTGTAGGTGTCCATTGTAGGTGATTGTAGCATCTGGTTAATCAGTTTTTTGATAGATAAGGTCCCATACTCCATGACCCAGGCGCTCGCCACGCTTCTCAAATTTGGTTATGGGGCGATAGTCAGGTCTGGGAGCATAATGACCCGAGCCTGCGGTATTTATAAAGCCTTGGGCCTCATCCAATGTCTCCAGCATCTGCTCGGCATAATGTTGCCAATCCGTCGCCATATGCAGAACTCCACCGGGACGCAGTTTCTCTCGCACCTGCTGTATAAATTGTGGCTGAACAATGCGACGCTTATTGTGTTTTTTCTTGTGCCAGGGGTCCGGGAAATAAAGCTGCAAGCGGTCAATGCTCTGGGGGGCGAAACATTCATCCAGCACATCGTTGGCATCCGCCAGATAGACCCGCAAATTTTCAATGCCCTGGGCCTGAGCCTCATTAATTAAAGTACCAACACCGGGGGGGTGAACCTCAATACCTATAAAATCCGTCTCGGGATCCGCCGCCGCCATTTGCAATAGCGAGTCGCCCATGCCAAAACCAATTTCCAGAACTTTGCTGCCACTGCGGCCAAACACGGCATCTGTGTCTATGGCACCATCAGCCATCTTTAACCCATATTGCGACCAGCCAGCATCAAATGCATTACGTTGGGCGTCAGTCATTCGGCCGGCACGGACCACATAGCTGCGAATCGATTTTTTGCGATATTCTGGTCTTATATCCATTTATTGAGGCCTTTTTGCGGCACTAAATAAGAATAACCAGCCAGCAATCAAGGCTAACCCACCGATCGGAGTCACCATTCCCAGAGCACTAACGCCGGTGAAGACCAACAGGTAGAGAGAGCCAGAGAACAGCACAATACCAGCCAGTAAAAACTGTGCAGCGCGGTTCTGTAATTCCTGGTTTAACAGCTTATCCGGCAGGGCAACTATGCCCAGTAACGTTAATGTGTGTAGAAACTGATAGAGGATACCAGTGCGCATCGTGGACAGGGCCCTGGTTGATAGAGCCTGTTCAAGGCCATGGGCGGCAAAAGCACCCAGCGCGACGCAGAGCATACCGCTGATGGCGATGATTTTTATCCAGGATATTTTATTCATAGCACCTTAATTCATAGCACCTTAATTCACAGCCAATAAAAAAGCCGCAGAGGAAAGAGTAAAGAAATTCCGATCCAGTGCGGCTTGGCAATTTTTTTGTTGGTCAGGCTTCCATAGCCACGCGTACTTTCTTCATGGCATTTTTTTCCAGCTGGCGGATACGCTCGGCAGAAACGCCATATTCATCGGCTAACTGGTGCAATGTAGCTTTTTTATCGTCCAGCCACCGACGCTGCAGAATACTCTGACTGCGTTCATCCAGAGTTTTGACCGCTTCGGCCAACCGCAGATTGTTATCACACTCGTAATCTTCGTTCTCAGCCAACTGGGCTGGGTCAGCTCCTTTGTCTTCAAGGAAGAACACTGGAGCATAGGAAGTATTGTCATCATCTTCATCTGCGGGAGCATCAAAGGCGGAGTCGCGAGCCGTGAGGCGCATCTCCATCTCCATGACATCTTTGATTTCGACACCCAGATCGTCAGCCACAGCTTTGGCTTCATCTGCTGTCAGCCATTGCAATTGCTTCTTGGCGCTACGCAGATTAAAAAACAACTTACGCTGGGATTTGGTAGTAGCAATTTTCACAATGCGCCAATTGCGCAGAATAAATTCGTGAATCTCTGCTTTGATCCAGTGCACCGCAAAGGATACAACTCGCACACCTTTTTCTGGATTGAATCGACGTACGGCCTTCATTAGGCCCACGTTGCCCTCTTGAATAAGATCAGCCAATGGGAGGCCGTAGCCACTGTAAGAACGAGCAATATGCACAACAAACCGCAGATGAGACATAACCAAGCGGCGTGCTGCATCGAGATCTTCTTCGTAATACAGTGCCTCTCCCAGTGATCTCTCTTCTTCGATGGTGAGGATAGGCACGGTCGCCGTGCCCTGAATGTAGGCATTCAGGTTAGCGCCTGGGGTCATCCACTCCATTGTTTGAAGGGCTTTGTTCATCACTGTCTCTTTCGAAAGTTGGTCGGCGATTTTAACATTAAAACTTAAGTGGTTCCTAGCCCCAAAAAGTTTAATAAATTCGGGGGCCATAGCTGCATTTATACTGGTAAAACCCTATTTTGGTTCTATATCCTTCAGGTGCTTGCTTACGGCTATCCAGGCACCGGCCAAACCAAACAGGCCACCCAGGCACATCAGCATCAGAAAACGCAAAAATCCCAGCCCCGCCAAGCGATACTGGCTCTGGTAAAGATCAGCTAAATTCGCAATCGAACTGCTAATCCAGACTACACTGCCATAGAGCATAATTGATGCGGTCAGTGCGCCAAAAAGGCCCAGCAGCACGCCGTTGTAAAGAAACGGTCGACGCACATAAGCATTGGTGCCGCCGACAAGTTTTACCACAATAATTTCATCGCGACGGCTTTGGATGGCAAGCCGGATTGTATTACCTATCACCAACAGCACTCCCAAACCCAGAGTTGCCCCCAGAGCCAGCACCACTTTGTGGCCCACTTCGGTAAGACTGTGCAGACGCTGCAACCACTGCATATCAATCTGTACATCCTCAACACCGGGCAGATCCGCGATCGATGCGATTAAGCTTTTAGTTTGCGCCAGATCGATGGGCTCCGACACTATTGGCTGCACCAGAAATACTGCTGGCAACGGATTGTCCTCAAGGTAGCGCAGCGCCGAGCCAAACCCGGACAGTGCCTTGAACTCCAGCAATGCCTGCTCGGCGGAAATATAGCTGACAGAATCCACGGCGGCCAAATTCTCCAACTTGTCCTGCAGCTTTTCTATGGCCTCAGGCTTAGCCCCTTTCTGCACATAAATGGTGATCTGTGCAGAGGATTCAAAATTGCTGCCCATGCGCTGAATATTTTCCACCATAAGGTAGAGAGCAGTGGGCAGTGCCAGTGCAATGGCAATAACCGCAACTGTCATCAATGTCTGCACCGGCTCTCGCATCATCTTCAGCAGACTGATACGAATGGTATCCCGATGGTGGGATTTGTAGCCACGCCAGCGATCCGCAAACTTTATTTTCTGCCCGCTAGCGCCGCGCTGGGCAGCTTCGCGAGGGCGGTCAGTAGCGGCCATAATCAGCTCCATCATCAATCATAGTGCCGCCTTCAAGACGCATAATCCGCAGCTGCATACGATCGATTAAATTAACATCATGGGTGGCAATCAATACGGTGACCCCAACATTTTGAAATCGTCGGAACAACGCCATAATTTCGCTGGACAGTTCTGGATCAAGATTTCCCGTTGGCTCATCGGCCAAAAGAATCCGCGGCTTATGCACCACGGCGCGAGCGATGCCAACTCTCTGCTGCTCACCTCCAGATAGGGCAACAGGCTTCTGTTGTTCTTTGTCGAGAAGACCAACACCGTCCAGTGCAGCGCGCACTCGGCGGCCAACTTCATTGGCTGGATAGCCGGACACCTGAAGAGGCAGCGCAACATTGTCGAACACGGTGCGGTCCAGCAGCAGCTGGTGATTCTGGAACACCACGCCAACCTGACGGCGGTAGATGGGAATCTGAGAATTGGGCAATCGATTGAGGTTTTTGCCGTTGATCAGCAGGTTGCCCGAGGTGGGTCGCTCCATCAGCATCAGCATTTTCAGCAATGTACTTTTGCCCGCACCGGAATGGCCAGTCAAAAATGCCATTTCTCCGGCGGCCATCTCAAAGCTGACATTTTGAAGCGCTTCAAAACCACCTGGATAGCGCTTGCTTAGATTATCGAAACAAATCATATTGCTTACTCACGGAGTCCTGTGGTCAACAGGGCCTCAACAAAGTCACTGGCTACGAAGGGTTGCAGATCTTCCTGGGCCTCTCCCACGCCAATAAAGCGAATCGGCACAGAAAACTTGTCTGCCAACGCAAAAATAATACCGCCTTTTGCGGTACCGTCTAATTTAGTCAGGGCAATCCCTGTCACCCCAATAGCCTGAGTGAACTCTGCCATCTGGGCCAATGCATTTTGACCTGTGCCCGCATCCAGAACCAGCAATACCTCATGGGGGGCGGTCTCATCAATCTTGCCGGCAACTCGCTTGACCTTTTCCAGCTCGGTCATCAAATTGCTTTTATTGTGCAGACGGCCCGCAGTGTCAGCAATAATCACATCAGCGCCACGGGATTTGGCCGCCTGAATACCATCAAAAATAACCGAGGCACTGTCTGCACCTGTGTGTTGGGCGATAACAGGAATATTATTACGCTCACCCCAGACCTGCAATTGCTCCACCGCTGCGGCACGGAAAGTATCTCCTGCCGCCAGCATCACCGACTTACCCTGCTGCTGCAAGCGGCTGGCAATTTTACCGATGGTGGTGGTCTTGCCTACGCCATTTACACCGATCACTAAAATAACATAGGGCTGCTGAGAACCAGAGATTTCCAGTGGCAACTGACAGGGCTGCAACTTGGTGGTCAATATTTCCTGCAACGCCTCTTGGAGTGCCGAGCTGTCTTTAAGTGCTTTTCTGTTTAGCCGCTCAGTTAACTCGGCCAGTATATTCGCAGTAACCTCAATACCAACATCCGCCATCAGCAGCATGGTTTCAAGTTCTTCCAGCAGATCATCATCAATGGCTTTACTGCCGAGAAAAATACTGCCAATGCCATCGCCAGTGCGCGATAGCGCATTGCGCATGCGCTGCATAAATCCGGCTCTGGCCACTGGACGCTCGGCAGGTTGCTCTGTCGCCTCGGCAATAATGGTCACTGCCTCAGGAACCAGGCTGTCAGCGGTAATCGAACTGTCGCGCTTAAAGCGATCAAAAAATGATTTCTTTTTCGCTTTGGCAGTTGGGTTATCAGATGCTGGAGAATCCATTGAGGTTCTTATGTAACGGTTATTGAAATCTAGTGTATCCTACCATTTACCCCAGAAAAAGTGCGTAAAACTCGCAACATCGGAGCACTCAATTGCCCAGCAAAAAAAATCCTGCCAACGGTCAACAAAAGCTGCGAATTATCGGTGGCCAGTGGCGCAGCCGACAAATTAGTTTTGCGGCGACTCCCGGATTGCGACCCACTGGTGATCGTATTCGTGAGACCCTGTTTAACTGGCTGGCGCCCAACGTTCCCGGCGCCCAATGCCTTGACCTGTTTGCCGGATCTGGCGCTCTGGGTCTTGAAGCTGTATCTCGAGGCGCTGCCAGTTGCATAGCTCTTGAATTACACAGGGCTGCAGCCAGCCAGCTGCGGGACAACAAACGTCATCTGGGAGCCAACCAGCTGACCATCCTCGAGGCTGATGCGATGCAATATCTGAAGCACAACGCCAATCAGCAGGCCTTTGATATTGTGTTTGTAGATCCACCCTTTGATGGCGCTTACCAGAGTCCTGTCTGTGCACTTTTGCAGCGCCATAACTGGCTGGCAGAAGGGGCCATTATTTACTGTGAGTTTCCTGTTGCAAAAAGCCAGTTCGACTGTCCATCCAATTGGCGGCAGCTGCGAGAAAAAATTTCCGGTGGCGTAAAATACGCACTGTATTCTCAGATTGAGCCGAGCACATAATTTCAGTAATATGCTGACCCCTTGATGCCTACGCGAGACCTCACCCATGACGACCATTGTCTATCCTGGTACTTTTGACCCTATTACTAACGGCCATATTGATCTGGTTGAGCGCTCATCGAAGCTATTTGAGAAAGTGATCATTGGAATTGCCACCAGCCAGCGCAAAGGCCCGTTGTTTTCCGTTGAGGAGCGTATAGAGTTGGCAGCAGAAGCTCTGCGGCACCTGCCCAATGTGGAAATTCGTGGCTTCGATTATCTGTTGGTCAATTTTGTTAAAGACTGCAATGCCGACGCTATTATGCGCGGCCTGCGAGCAGTTTCCGATTTCGAGTATGAGTTTCAGCTGGCCAATATGAACCGTGCCCTGTCTCCGGAAATCGAGAGTGTCTTCCTGACACCGGCAGAGCGCTTCTCTTATATCTCCTCATCGCTGGTTAGAGAAATATCCTCTCTGGACGGAGATGTTTCCAAATTTGTTCCTACAAATGTTGCAAATGCACTTAAGGCCAAACATAGACAGCTTAAAGGCTAAGGCATCGCTACCGCTGGCAGCTCGGGCAAAAAACCGAGCTGCGCTGGCCCAACTTTATTTCCTTTAACAGCGCTTCACAACGAATGCAGGGCTGCCCGCCACGACCATAAACCGCTAATGTCTGCTGAAAATATCCCGGCTCACCATTGCCGTTAACAAAATCTCGTAATGTGGTACCGCCCTGTTCAATGGCAGCCTTGAGCACTTCTTTTATATGGCCGCTCAATATCATATAGCGCTTTTGTGCAATATTGCCCGCAGCTCGATCCGGTCTTATACCACTGCGATAGAGTGCTTCAGATGCATAGATATTGCCCACACCTACCACTGTGTTGTTATCCATAATAAAAGGTTTAACGGCCATTTTGCGTTTGCGAGATAGCTGGTAAAGCCTGTGACCATCAAAATCTGCAGACAGTGGTTCAGGACCAAGCCGAGCCAGCTGACTGTGTTCTGAATCTGACCACAGCCAACAGCCAAAACGGCGTGGGTCATGGTAGCGCAGCACTGACCCATTACTCATCTGCATTTCTATATGGTCATGTTTGCGCCACTCGGTTCCAGGCTCTACCAACCGCAGACTACCGCTCATGCCCAAATGAACAAGCATGGAGCCCCACTCAAGCTGCATAATCAGATATTTGGCTCGCCTGCGGAGGGCGCAGACTTTCTGATCCTGGACAATTTTGGCCAGCCCGGGTGTGACGGGCCAACGCAAAGAACCCTGGCGCACGGTGAGCTGAGTAATAATCTGGTTGGCAATCCAGGGCTCAACACCGCGCAAGGTTGTCTCTACTTCTGGCAATTCCGGCATCTGCTATCCTAAAAACGACATTTTTTGATAAGGACTCAACCATTAGTAGTGCAGAGCCTTTTAAGACGTCAGAATAGCATAAGTCGGCTTGGGCGCTGATTTGGCCTCTACTAGCATTTTTTAAAAAAATCAGTAGAATGCGCTCCTCACAGAAGTTGCGGTTTTAAAAAGGTATTGCAGAAAATGGCTCTAGGCAAAAGACGTAAAGAAGAAGACGACTCCCAGATTGACATGACACCTATGCTGGACGTCGTATTTATCATGCTGATCTTCTTTATTGTAACTGCATCCTTTGTTAACGAATCAGGCCTTGGGGTTAGCCGTCCACCAACATCTGATCAGCCACCACCAGATTCCGAGAACACCAATATTGTCTTCCGCATCTCTGAAAGCAACGAACTGATGCTTGAAGGTCGTCGCATCGATATTCGCTCAGTGCGAGCTAATGTCGAAAGAATGCATGCTGAGAAACCAGAAGCCAAAGTGGTTATCAGTGCACACCCCAAGTCAAAAACCGAACTTTTTGCTCAGATATCTGACCAGGCTC
This sequence comes from uncultured Cellvibrionales bacterium, assembly GCA_963969005.1. Lineage (GTDB taxonomy): Bacteria > Pseudomonadota > Gammaproteobacteria > Pseudomonadales > Porticoccaceae > HTCC2207. The sequence goes on from CAXAJC010000015.1 coordinate 15,550, forward strand.
GTGAAGCTGGCGTATACGATATCTCACTCTCCACAGACGAATAAGCAACTTACAAACTGTGACTCAACCTTGCGTAGACAAATCTACCGGTTGAGTCATGGGTTCGGACATCAAAATTATCATTAAATGCTGACCCCAGAAATGGCGGCATCTGATCTGCGAGCATAATTTTGTCTTGCCCATAGCGGTTAAGAGTCGCCATGGCCTGAGTCACAGAGACATCACCAAAATAATCTGCTGCTGGCGCCAAGCTGTCGCCGGTTCTGTATTGAGGGTTACATCAGCTAGGCCGGACGCAGAATTAACAACAAGTACTTGATTGGCCATCAGTAATATTTAACTGTTCGGCAAAACTTTCTGAGCGGGCCAGAAGATCCTGACTTGGCAGATAGGACATTACACCGGCGGTCTCCCATAGATCGAGCGCTTGCTCCCAGGCCTGCTGATTGCTATCTGAAGCAGTTAGCCACTCGGCAAACTCCTCCATATCTGTTTCTCGCACTGCATCAGAACGCAGGTGCACGACCCAGCCTAAAGCTTGGTCACTAGCCTTCTGATTGCTCACTTTCCCTGTTGAACTATTCCCTGTTAGTTTCATTTCTTCCTCAGCACTCGCAAGCGCATTCTCCTCCTGTGGTTGCATTTATCCCCTGTTAGACGGTTAAAATGACGAACTCCCCAATAGTTAATTTAAGCCTCGGCAATGATCATGATTCGATATCGGCCACCGCCTCTCGAAGCTCCTTGAGCGCCAGGAGAATATATTTTTCAACACTACTTACACTGACCCCAAGCTGCGTGGCAATCTGGTTATAGGTCCAGCCTTTGTTACGGCTCAAAATAAATGCCTCGCGAGCGTTTTGTGGCAGATCTTCAAGTCTGGAGTGAATCAAATGTAAAGCCTCTTTAGCCTCAATCTCTCGCTCCAGGCTGATCACCTCAGGTGTCATGGCACTCAGATCCTTTGACACTTTGGATATCTCTTTATCGAGATAATTTTTATGCAGAACTTCACGGCGCAGCTGATCGATGGACATATTTGCCGCCACCTGAAAAAGAAAGGCTTTGGCATTAGACAACTGATTCAGGTCGTCAAGGGTATACAACCGCAGATAGGCGGCCTGAGCAATATCCTCAGCATCTTCGCGACTTTTCATACGGCGAGTTAAGAAACGCACCAGCGCAGAACTGTGCTCTTTGGCCAGCTTATCGACAACATCTTTGTTCTTGTAATTCATGGGCAATCTGACAAGATACTTTTAAGGGGGCGATGATCCAAGATCACGCCTCAACCCTAGTTTTATTTTGGAATAGTCTATGGGACAGTCGACAGACACTTTCGATCAATCTTCGATCGTAGCACTGCGGAATAACCTGCCCCCTTTCTGCGCTGAAATGCCACTAGTGAGTCAGTCGAATACTCAACTGCTGCAATACCTCAACTATTATCAGCTGCCTATTCCCCTTGGGGAACTTAAGCTCCGTGCGGGCACAATTAATGTGCAGCAACAACCGGTTGTAACCATGAGCTGGACGCCACAAAATGCCCTGGGCTCGGTGATTGTTGTCCATGGCTATATGGACCATACCGGGTTGTTTAATCATCTGATTGAGCACCTTCTCAACTGCCAGCTCAATGTAATCTGTTTTGATATGCCCGGACATGGCCTCTCTGCCGGCCAACCTGGTTTTATTCTAGACTACGCAGACTATGTCAGCGCACTTAATTGCGTTATCAGTGCAAGTCAGACTATGTTTGAGGGCCCTTTGCAAGCCATTGGACAAAGTATGGGAGGCGCTATTTTGCTGAAACATCTGATGCAGCAAGACGCAGAAACCCACTATCCGTTTGACAAGTTAAATCTGCTGGCACCGCTGCTGCAACCCCGCAGCTGGACTATAAAACGCTGTCTATTTCTGCTGACAAAACATTTTCGCCAGTCGTCGAAACGGGTATTTCGCCCTAGCTCCTTTGATCAGGAGTTCCTCGATTTTGTCCAGCACAGAGACTATTTCCAGCCGCGCACTGTACCCATGGCATGGGTCGCTGCACTGAGCAACTGGATTGTGGAATTTAAACAGTTTGCAGGCACGGACAGACCGATTAATTTGATTCAGGGTTCTGGTGATAAAACCCTCAACTGGCAGTACAACCTCGAGCAGTTTAAGAGCAAACTCTCTGGGCTTGAGGTGCAGATCATTGTTGATGCAAATCACCATATGGTTAATGAAATCGAGCCCCTGCGCCGGGAGATTTTTGCTGCTCTAAGGTTATAGCGCCACAGCGTATATAGTGGCGCAGCCTAGCTGCTGGGTACCGTTCTGGTATTGCCTCTTTCATCAATAGCCACAAATACAAATTCGCCCTCAGTGACTTTGCACAGTTCGGTTCTGTGGTCGTCACTAATCCAGGCTTCAATGGAAATTTTAATTGAGCTGGTACCTACAGAAGTGGTGTTTGCATAACAGCCCACCACAGCACCGACCGGCACCGGATTAAGAAATGACATACCACTTATAGCCACTGTGGCGACGCGGCCCTGGGCGATTCGTCCAGCCAAAATAGCACCAGCCAGATCCATTTGACTAAGCAGCCAGCCGCCGAAAATATCACCGTTGGCATTGGTCTCTCTGGGCATGGCAATAGTCTGGGAAATCAGTTTGCCAATGGGCTTGGGGGATTCATTAATATTATTCATCGTGCCTGTGTCTCTTCCATTAGTTTTATATCGCGGTGGTAAATCTTAATTGTAAATCAAGCTTGGCAGCCAGGTTGCCAGCTGTGGCCACTGGGACAGCATCAACATTAGCAGCACCTGCAAGCATATAAATGGTGCAACGCCATAGTACATATCCGATGTCTCAACTGTATCCGGGGCCACACCGCGCAGATAGAACAGGGCAAAGCCAAAGGGCGGCGTCAAAAACGATGTCTGCAGATTAATCGCTATCATCACCCCCAGCCAGACCGGATCAAGGCCCATGGCTAGCAGTACCGGAGCCACAATAGGCACCACAACAAAGGTTATCTCAATAAAGTCGAGGATAAAGCCGAGCAAAAAAATCACCAACATAACCAGCAATGTCGCCGCCACAATGCCACCAGGTAAACCCGCAAAGAATTGCTCGACCAACTCTTCGCCACCAAAGCCCCGGAACACCAGGGAAAACACTGCGGCACCGATCAGTATCAAGAACACCATAGAGGTCACCTCGGTGGTGCTTTGCGCCACTTCCCTCAGACGCGGAATGGTTAACTGACCTTTGAGCCCCGCCAGTACTGTGGCACCAAAGGCACCTACTCCGGCAGCTTCAGTCGGCGTCGCAGCACCAGAGAGAATCGAGCCCAATACAGCGATAATTAGAATAATCGGCGGCAACAGATTGCCCATAGCTCGAGAAAGCCTGTTATTAGCTACCTCAATATTCTGTAGCTCCTGTGGGGCTGGCCGCGCAAATAAAATCATATATAGGCAGTACATCAGCACCAACATCAGGCCGGGGATAATAGCGCCGACAAAGAGGTCACCAATGGAAACCGTTTTAGGGGTAAAAATACCCATATTTAACTGGGCCTGCTGATAGGCACTAGAGAGGGTATCTCCCAGCAGTACCAGTGCAATTGAGGGGGGAATAATCTGACCCAAAGTGCCAGTGGCAGCAATAACGCCGGTGGCCTGAGCCGGACTGTAACCGCGCTTAAGCATAGTTGGCAGTGACATTAGCCCCATGGTCACCACTGTGGCGCCAACTATTCCCGTGCTGGCAGCGAGTAGCGCACCGACTGCCACCACAGAGATACCCAGACCGCTGCGAAAACCACCCAACAGATCGGCCATGCTCTCCAGCAAGTCTTCAGACAGGCGCGACTTTTCCAACATCACACCCATCAACACAAATAGCGGCACGGCAATCAGGGTGGTGTTATCCATGGTGCCAAACAGTCGATTAGGCATGGCCTGCAGGAAAGCCATATCAAAATGACCGCTTAGAGTCCCTGCAAGAGCAAACAACAGCGCGGTACCGGCAAGGGAAAAGGCCACGGGGTACCCTGCCATCAAGACCAGACAGACGCAGACAAACATCAGAAAGGGGATATATTCAGCCATTATAAAACTGCCTTAGCTCCCTTATCCTGATCTGTTGCCTCTGGGCCAGTTCTCAGTATTAAAAACGCTTTTAAGGTCTCGGCGATGCCCTGTAATAGCAATGTCAGAGGCATAATTAACATCAATGTTTTGAGCAGGTAAACTGCTGCAATGCCATTATTTTCGGAAGAGCCCTCTCCCGCAGCCCAGCTTGCCAGCACATAGTCCCAGCTGCTAAAAAAAATCAGTAGACAGAAAGGCAAAAGAAAAATCAGTCCGCCCAGCAAATCCACCAGCGCTTTCGTCCGTGGAGAATAACTGCGGTAGAAAATATCCACCCGCACATGACCACCACGTTTCAAGGTAAAAGCCAGACCCAGCATAAAAACCAGAGCATGCAGGTAAGTCACAGACTCCTGCAGCGCAATAGAGCCCAGACCAACAAAATATCGCCCGATCACCACTGCAACTACCAACCCAACCATTACCAAAGTCAGCCAGGACAGCGCACGACCTGTGGCCTCGGTAAATCGATCAATCTGTTTAATAATATTTATTATCATGACGGAATAATGGTCGGGTTTTTACAAAAGGGGGAGTATAACGCCACATAGAGGGCCTAGATAGCCAAGTTAAGGGTCAAGACAAGCAAATAATTTCAATTTAATTGCTAAAGCTTCACACTGAGCTGTCGATAGCTATGATAGGAACTAATTTTAAGCGTGACAGGGCATAATGAGCGCAAGATCAGCGGCACACAAGCAGGCCGCACTATAAAATGGTGAAAATAATGTCAGGCAATGAAATTAGCGTTAATGTCGGCGCTCAAATAACGCCACAACCCTCAGCAGCGCATGGCGCCAAAGCTGGGAATGCTCCAAACATAACACCCGTGAAGCCTGAACCGAGGATCAGTGCTGAAGACGTTGGCCGTGCCGCTGCTGCGCGCAAAGGTGAGTCGATTCAGCAAATAAACGAAACAATTAAGCAATTGGATGATGCTATCGAGGAACTTAATGCAACGGTTAAGCAGGTGCCTACCAGTTTACACTTCTCAATCGACGATACTTCTAAGCGCTTTATTGTTCAGGTAACGGATACCAATACTGGCGAGATCATTCGCAAAGTGCCTGGCGACGCCATATTGCGTATTGCAAAACAAATCGAATCTTTAAAAGGTGTGCTGTTTGACGACAAATTTTAGACCGGGCTCAGCTAACCTTCACTCAGGTTAAACATTTAACCTGCCTTCCTCACCATCTGCCGGATTTCCGACAGAGTGGCAAAAAATATCGGCAAAAACATGCCACTTGCTCGGCAATCGCGGCAAAGCTTCTGCACGATAAAATTTTAACTTATTGATATTAATAGCTTTTATTTAAATTTTTAACATTTCTTCATTAGTTGGCATCAGTTTTGCTATTCCTTAGATGGTGACTGATCTTTTGGGCGTTAGCCCCTGGGATTTTTGTTCACCATAGTGGATTTGAAGTAAGGCTTTTTAGATCGACGCCTACGGACAGGCAACTGCGCGTAACTCGCGGTTATCGGTTTAAAAAACATCCTGCAGCCAATTGGGCTCAGGAGCATAACTTGAATGAACAATGAGGAATTTAAAATGGCTGTTATTAATACCAATATCGCTGCGACTATGACAACCAATGCGCTAGCGAGAAATGACCGTGATATGGCTGCGACCATGGAGCGTTTATCTACAGGCAAGAGCATTAACTCTGCCAAAGATGACGCTGCTGGACTGGCTGTATCTTCAAGAATGACTGCTCAGATCAGAGGTCTTGATCAGGCAGCACAAAATGCTAACGATGCGATCAGCATGGTGCAAACTGCAGATGGCGCTTCCATCGAGATCGGCAATATGATGCAGCGCATGCGTGAGCTGGCTGTTCAGGCTTCCAATGGCACAGTGACGTCCACTGACCAGAGCAGCTTGAATTTAGAATTTGTCCAGTTGCGAACCGAGATCGAACGTGTTGCTAACCAGACCCAGTGGAATGGTGAGAATGTTCTCAGTGGCACAGCAGGCACCTCTAGCAACGGCACAGCAGTATTCCAGGTTGGCGGTAATTCACTGCAGACCATGAGCGTTGCCTTTGGCGACTGGAATCTGAATGCGTCTACTACTGATGTAGCAGGTGTTCCAGCAGTTTACGACTTCACTATTGATGACGCCGGAGTAGCCGCTTTAGCCGGCGACTTTGTGATCAGCGATGGTCAGAATACTATAACGTTAGATGCTACTACTGTAGGCGCGATGACCTCTGTCCAAGACCTCGTCGACGCTATTGAAGCCGATGGCTCTCTGAGTCGTCTGACCGCATCCGACGGAACAACCAGCTTGACTCTGACCTACGATAATGCAGAAGTGGTCACCGTCCCACCGACCATTAGCGAAAATGGCTCCGCACAAACGGTAGCTGAAACTACTGCTGGCGTCACGGCCCTGTCAGGCGTGTATGGCACCGATATCTCGGCAATTACAATTGATACAGATGCAGATGCCAACGCCGCAATTGCCTCTCTAGATACTGCCATCGATGGTATCAACGCCCAACGCGCCACCTTTGGTGCGGCTATGAATCGGCTTGAGTACGCAATTGACAACCTGACTAATGTGTCTCAAAACGCTGCTGCATCACGTAGTCGTATTGAAGACGCCGATTATGCTGCAGAAACAACAGAGCTAGCTCGCACGCAGATAATTCAGCAGGCAGGCACAGCCATGCTTACGCAGGCTAACCAACAAAACCAATCTGTTTTAGCGCTCTTAAAAGGCTAATGACCAGAGAATAATCGCCTTGGGTTACAAGTTACTAGCCCATCGCTAAGTTATGCATACCACAAAGAACCCCTTCAGCCAGGGGTTCTTTGTTTTTTAACACCCCCATTAAAAGCCGTCCCTCCCTTCTGCCATTTCTTAATAAAAAAACTTAAGTTTTCCTGATCTGTGTCGATAAATAAACCATAGGCAGATCAACAAAAGTGGATTTGTTTAACTTAAGACTAAATTTACAGGTGAGGAAATTAAAATGGCTGTTATCAATACAAATATTGCCGCAACTTTAACGGCAAATGCTCTTTCAAGAAACGATCGCGCCGCCACTCAGGCGATGGAGAGGTTATCCACTGGTCTGAAAATCAATTCCGCAGCGGATGATGCCGCAGGTATGGCAATGGCAAATACTATGACCGCGCAGGTGAGAGGTTTGGATATGGCAGTTAAAAATGCCAATGATGCTATTGCAATGATTCAAACTGCCGACGGCGCTTCAATTGAAATCGGTGATATGCTTCAGCG
>CAXAJC010000016.1:0-22577 GCA_963969005.1 uncultured Cellvibrionales bacterium
CCGGGGACACTTCTTCTGCAACTGGAGTTTCTTCTGCAACTGGAGCTTCTTCTGCCACTGGGGCTTCCTCAGAAGGTACTTCTGCTACCTCTTTGGCCGCTGCCTCTTCTACCATAGGTGCTTCTTCAGCAACTGGCGCAGCGGGCACTACTGCTTTAATCAACCCTTCAGCCACCAGAATGCGTACTTTTTCGTCAGCATTAACCCATTTTTTGTCAGCATCTTTTACCGCGTAGCGGCCGGATGCCTTCTGATAAACAACGTATTCTTTAGTTTTCTTTATAACTTTCATCGGTATTACCTCTATTAATGATTACTCGTTTGAGTTTGTAGTTTAACATTTTAAAAATCGTTGATGAACTAGCCTAGCTGTTCCATCACGTCATCGGGAATCTCTGCATTGGTATACACGTTTTGCACATCATCCAAATCTTCAAGGCCATCGATCATAGCCAATAGCTTTTCCGCTCCTGCCAAATCAAGGGGCACTGAAATATCAGCCGCCATTGTCATCTCGGCATGGGCTGGTTGCAAACCGGCTGTGACCAGAGCATCTTTTACATTGAGAAAGCTCTCAAAGCTGGCTTGCACTTCCACTGAACCGTCATCATGGCTCAGCACATCCTCTGCCCCGGCATCCAGAGCCGCATCCATTAATGCTTCTTCATCGACACCAGGCTCATAACTGATCTGGCCAATACGGTTAAACAGATAGGCCACAGACCCATCGGTACCCAGATTGCCCCCGCGCTTAGTAAAGGCATGGCGAACATCCCCTGCAGTGCGATTGCGATTATCGGTCATGCATTCAACCAGAATAGCGACACCACCGGGGGCGTAGCCCTCGTAGGTGATCTCATCATAGTTCTCACCATCGCCAGCGCCGGCTCCACGGGCAATGGCTTTATCCACCGTGTCGCGCTTCATATTAGCGCCCAGAGCTTTATCGACAGCAGCTCGCAGACGCGGATTATCATCTGGATTGGGGCCACCGGCCTTTGCCGCTACCACCAGCTCGCGAATCAGTTTGGTAAAAACCTTACCGCGCTTTGCATCCTGCGCCGCCTTGCGATGTTTAATATTGGCCCATTTACTGTGACCTGCCATCAACAACCTCCATTGCTAACTATTTGCTAACACCCCTGGCTAATTTGAGGGTTTTTCTTCCTTTACTCGAAGCTTGATATTTAAATCCCGCAGCTGTGCCGCTTCCACTGTGCCCGGGGCATCTGTCAGCAGACAGGCCGCCGACTGGGTTTTCGGGAAGGCAATCACATCGCGAATACTGTCTGCACCCACCATCAGCATAATCAGACGGTCAAGGCCAAAGGCCAGACCACCATGGGGTGGCGCACCGTGCTTGAGGGCATCCAGCAAGAAGCCAAATTTCTCGCGCTGTTCTTCTTCACCTATGCCCAGCACATCAAAAACCACTTCCTGCATAGATTGATCATGGATACGAATGGAACCACCGCCCAACTCGCAGCCATTGAGCACCATATCATAAGCTCGGGACAGAGCAGTGGCCGGATCAGCCTTAAGCTCATCAACAGAACATGAAGGTGCGGTAAATGGATGGTGCAATGGCGTCAGCGCACCTGTGTCAGTGGTCTCAAACATGGGGAAATCAACAACCCACATTGGCGCCCAATCGCAGGTGTAGAGATTAAGGTCTTCACCCACTTTGCAACGCAATGCGCCCAGCGCTTCAGACACTACATTGGCTTTGTCAGCGCCAAAGAAAACGATATCGCCATTCTTGGCATCCAGACGCTGCATGACATTCATGGTTACATCATCACCGAGGAATTTAATAATCGGCGACTGCAGGCCCTCAATACCAGTCTCAATGGCATTGACCTTAATCCAGGCTAGACCCTTGGCACCATAAATACCGACAAACTTGGTGTAGTCATCAATCTGCTTGCGCGAGATTTCAGCACCGCCCGCAACCTTCAGGGCAGCAACACGACAGCTTGGATCATTGGCCGGGCCAGCAAAGACTTTAAACTCAATATCTTTGAGCAAGTCTTTAATTTCAACCAGCTCCAGGGGTATGCGCAAGTCTGGTTTGTCTGAACCATATTTGTCCATGGCATCGGCATAGGTCATGCGCGGAAATGCATCGAACTCAACATTCATATGTTCAGCGAAAATGCCACGAATCATCGTTTCAGTGATAGACATAATGTCCTCTTCATCTATAAAAGAGGCCTCTATATCAATCTGGGTGAATTCTGGCTGACGGTCAGCACGCAGATCTTCATCGCGGAAACATTTAGCGATTTGGTAGTAGCGATCAAATCCAGCGACCATCAATAGCTGCTTAAACAGCTGGGGCGACTGGGGCATAGCAAAAAACTGCCCTGGATGGGTACGGGATGGAATCAGATAATCCCGAGCGCCCTCCGGGGTGGCTCTGGTCATAATCGGTGTTTCAATATCCAAAAAGCCATTGTCAACCAGGTAGTTACGAATTGATGAGGTAATCTTGGAGCGGAATCTAAGGCTGGTTTGCATCTCGTTGCGGCGCAGATCCATATAGCGATGCTTTAAGCGCACATCTTCACCCACAGTCACATGATCATCCAACTGGAATGGCGGCGTCACTGCTGTATTGAGAATTTCCAGATGAGTACCATAGACTTCAATCTCACCCGTGGCCATATTGGGATTAACCGTAGCTTCACTTCGGGCTCTAACCTTACCAGTAACCTTGAGAACATATTCCGAACGAACCCGATCTGCCTGAGCAAAGAAATCTCCGGCATCCGGATCAAATACCACCTGCACTATGCCCTCTCGATCGCGTAGATCAAGAAAGATCACTCCGCCATGGTCGCGGCGACGGTCAACCTAGCCACAGATAGTAATCTCTTCGTCAATATGGGCGCTTCTAACTTGTCCGCAATAGGTTGTTCGATACATCAGTAATTTATTCCCAGTTTAATCAAGTGCCAATAACATTGGCGGTATTTGGTTTTAGTCTGCTGTTGCAGCTGTGCTGCCTGCAAAGTCCTTGTCGCCACTCAGGTTTTTCTTGTTGCCGCTTTTAAAATCCGTCTCATACCAGCCACCGCCACTCAGGCGAAACCCGACAGCAGAAATTAATTTACTTAATTCAGGCTGCTGACAGGCCGGGCAATCTACCAACGGGTCATCACTCATTTTTTGCAGCGCCTCCAACTCATGCTGGCAAGCGTTACAGCGATACTCATAAATCGGCATGCACAAATATCCTTCCGAAAACTTGGTTGGCATCCAAAAAGCGCAGCATTATACATCAGCCAATCCGTCTGGCGAATGCTTATTAGGGCCTGTTTATCTGGCTTAAAAGTAAAAAAACGCCTAAAAAACGCATCAGTATATGGCACAACCATTGATCAGCGGCTATAAATAAAGTTGAGGCCCTGTTTACGGTACCTGCGTTACCTCAGGGTTGGTTTAATTTGGATAACCAATATCACAAGGGAAGAAACAATGGCTGTAAAAAAAGGTACTGCAAAAAAGAACGCTCCATCAAAGAAAAAAGCTCCCATCAAAAAATCTCTAGCCAAGAAAGCTGCTGCCAAGAAACCACTAGCTGCAAAACGTAAGCTGACAGCAATCCGTCAGCGCTATAGCAAGACAGAGATCATCAATGAACTGGCTATAAATTCCGGCTTAAATCGTAAACAGGTAGGTACTGTTCTCGATGAACTGGCTATTTTGATTAGCCGTCATGTTAAAAAACGCGCTGTTGGCGAATTTGCATTGGCAGGATTAATTAAAATCACCACTGCAAAGCGGCCGGCCAAAAAAGCCACCAAGGGCATCAACCCTTTTACCGGGAAAATGACAACCTTCAAGGCCAAGCCAGCTCGCACGGCTGTTAAGGTACATCCTCTTAAGGGACTGGTAGATATGGCTCAGTAAACCACTGTCATAAGGTTTTCTAGGCCAGTGAAAAACCCCATCGCAAGGTGGGGTTTTTTATTACAGGGTTATTCTTGGCCACAGTCCGGCAGCGCAGCCTGCAGCTCCAGCACCAGACTGGCCAATTTGTCTTTGTTATAACTGGCAGCTGATTGTGCTCCCCATATAGGTCCAGGCCATGCCCCATCATTGTTAAACCGTGCCACATGATGCATATGCAACTGGGGCACCATATTGCCAATAGTAGCAATATTCAGCTTGTCCGGATTAAACAGCGCTGTCATTGTCTCCGCCACCGTACAGGACTCATGCAGCAACTGCTGACGATCTTCAATAGCAAGCTGATAGATTTCCTGAATGTTATGACGCTTGGGGACCAGGATAATCCAGGGGTAATTGGCATCTTTATTAAGCAGCACCAGACTCAGGTTAAATTCTGCCACCAGCACAGTGTCGGCCTGCAATCTTTCATGTAATTGAAACATTTTTTCTATCTACTCCTGTTTGCTCTGTACCACGACAGCTGCGCCCCGTAAAATGAACTCCTGATTAACACCATAAAGTGTAAGAAAACTATGCGCGCCAGCCAATATCTGATTACCACCAAAAAAGAATCTCCCGCCGACGCAGAGGTTATCAGCCATCAGCTTATGCTGCGTGCTGGCATGATCCGCAAGGTCGCTGCCGGATTATACAGCTGGTTACCCCTCGGCCTGAGAGTATTTCGCAAAGTCGAGAATATTGTGCGCCAGGAGATGGATAAATCTGGTGCCCTGGAACTTATGATGCCGGTAGTTCAACCGGCAGACCTGTGGGAAGAGTCTGGTCGCTGGGGACAGTTTGGTCCGGAGCTGCTGCGTATCAAAGATCGTCATGACCGGGAATTCTGTCTCGGCCCGACCCATGAAGAAGTCATCACAGATATTATTCGCAGTGAAATAAATAGCTACAAACAACTGCCTGCTAATTTTTATCAGATCCAAACCAAATTCCGCGACGAGCGACGACCTCGCTTTGGCGTGATGCGCACCAGAGAGTTCTGCATGAAAGACGCTTACTCTTTCCATGCCAATGCAGATTCACTGCAAGAAACCTATGACCTGATGTACCAGACCTACAGCGCTATCTTCACCCGCACCGGACTGGTTTTCCGTGCAGTGCTGGCAGATACCGGCAGTATTGGTGGCAGCCATTCCCATGAATTTCATGTGCTGGCTGAATCCGGTGAAGACGCCATTGTATTCTCCAGCGAGTCTGAATATGCCGCCAATATTGAAAAAGCCGAAGCACTGGCCGAGGCAGGTGCCCCTGCAACAGGCACTGGTGAGATAACAGAACTAGCCACCCCCGGTGTTCATACCATCAGTCAACTGTGTGACTTTGTAGGTACAGATGCGACTAAAACTCTTAAGGCATTAATTGTTAGTGCCCAACACGAAGAGGGTCAAACCCAACTTTATGGACTGATGGTTCGTGGCGATCATGAGCTAAATGAAGTCAAGGCACAGCATGCCCTCGGCCTCGACAGCGAAATTACCTTTGCCACAGAAGAGCAGATTAAAACCGCTCTGAGCTGTGCCCCTGGATCATTGGGCCCAGTTAATTTAAATCTACCCATGGTGATTGATCACAGCGCCGCCCAGCTGAGCGACTTTGTCTGTGGCGCCAACCGCGACGGCTACCATTTAACCAATGTTAACTGGGACCGGGACTGCGGCGAATTCACAGTAGCCGACATCCGCAATGTGGTTGCCGGAGATCCAAGCCCGGATGGCAATGGCGTGCTGGAAATCAAACGGGGCATTGAAGTGGGCCATATCTTCCAGCTGGGCGCCAAGTACAGCGAAGCGATGAAAGCCACAGTGCTGGATGAAAATGGCAAGGAACAGTTTATGAGCATGGGCTGCTATGGCATTGGAGTTAGTCGCATTGTCGCAGCCGCGATCGAGCAGAACCATGATGACAACGGCATTATCTGGCCAGACGCTATCGCCCCGTTCCAGTTGGCCATTGTGCCCATCAATATGCACAAGTCCGACAAGGTCAAAGAGGCCTGCGAAAATCTCTACCAAAAACTCAAGGACGCTGGCCATGAAGTGCTATTTATGGACGAGGCCAAAGCGCGACTGGGTGGCATGCTGGCAGATATTGAACTGATAGGCATACCCCATCGCATTGTGATTGGCGACCGCGGCCTGGAAGAAGGCACAGTGGAATATCGCAGTCGCCGGGAAACGGAAAACCAGCATATAGCTACGGATCAGCTAAATGACTTTATCAACGATATTCTAAACCAGTAAACATCACAGCCTGGCAATCGCGACTGGGCTGCTAGCAATCAGCGGCGCCAGTTCGGCTTTAGAAGCAGATAGGGCCCTGCTGCATAAATCAAAACTCGCCACCAATGAGGTGTCGGGTTTTGATAATCAATATGATGCCCAGGTCTGGCTGGTCGCCAAAGACCGTCCCCTGGCGCGCATTATCAAAGATCCGGCCCAGCGGCAGGCAATGCTAAAACTTATCCATAACGAAGCCCGTCGCGCTGATGGGTAACCGGAAGTTGTCTCGGCCCTTATCGAAGTAGAGAGCGCCTTTGATAGCTATGCGGTTTCTGTCGCCAGGTCTCAGGGCATGATGCAGGTTATGCCATTCTGGAAAAAAGAGCTCGGCCGCCCAGAGGATAATCTGATTAACCTACAAAGCAATTTGCGCTATGGCTGCACTATCCTCAAACATTACCTGGACAGAGAACAGGGCCGCGTGGCCGACTCACTGGCACGCTACAATGGCAGCGATGGCCAATACTGATATCCCTAGCGGGTACTGGACACCTGAGACTTGCATTGGCGCTGAGCAGACAGCACTTGCTACCACCTCTGGGTTAGTCATAATGAGTTTATGACCAAGCTTTGTTAGACTCGCAGAAAAACTGACAGGCCAAAAAAACTGACAGGATCGCATCGACATGAGTAAAGAACTATCTCCAAGTGAATTACGCCAGCAGATCCGCAACGGTGAGCACAATGGCAACACCTCCGGATACTGTGCCGGGTATGTCCAGTGCAATCTGGTTATTCTGCCCGCCGACTGGGCCAGTGATTTTTTAGCCTTCTGCAAGGCCAACCCCAAGCCCTGCCCATTGATCGCAGTCTCCGAGCCCGGTGAATTTGCCCTGCCAAAACTGGGTGCGGACATAGATATACGCACAGATATTGCCAGTTATAGAATTTTTAAGCAGGGCCTGCTCAGCGGCGAGGTCAATGATATTTCCGATCTGTGGCGGGATGATCTGGTGGTATTTTTGCTCGGCTGTTCATTCTCCTTCGAAGAGGCTTTAATTGCCGACGGTCTGGACGTGCGCAATATCAGCGAAGGGGTCAATGTGCCCATGTACAGAACCAATATTGCCTGCATCCCTGCCGGTCCCTTTGTCGGTGAAATGGTGGTCAGCATGCGGCCCTTTGCCCCGGAGGAAGCTCTAAAAGCCGTAGAGATCAGCGGCCGTTTCCCCTCGGTGCACGGCGAGCCCATTCATTATGCCAACCCGGCGGAGATTGGGATTAACGATATAAACCAGCCAGACTATGGCGATAAAGTGAGCATTAACGAGGGTGAACATCCATTGTTCTGGGCCTGCGGTGTCACTCCCCAGGTGGCTCTGGAAAATGCCAAGCCGCCTTTTTGTATTACCCATAGTCCGGGTTATATGTTGGTGACGGATTTGAAGAATTCGGAGCTTGTGGAGGGATGAGATCCTGAGCAAAACGACGGATCTCACAACCATTAGCAAAGGACCACAACAATGACCAAGGAAACAACATGCCACTACTTTTAAACTGCGATCTCGGCGAAAGCTTTGGTGCCTGGAAAATGGGCCTCGACGATCAGGTCATGCCATTTATCGACCAGGCTAATATCGCCTGCGGTTTTCATGCCGGCGATCCAGTAGTAATCAAAAAAACCCTGCTCGCCGCCAAGCGCAATAATGTAGTGGTAGGAGCCCATCCCAGCTACCCGGATATCACCGGCTTTGGCCGCCGCTCGATGAAAATACCCCCCATGGAGCTAATCCCTCTGCTGCAATATCAAATAGCAGCACTGACCGGTATGGCCAGCAATCTGGGTATAGAGGTTGCCTATGTTAAACCCCATGGTGCCCTGTACAACGATATGATGGCCGATGGCCATATTCGCAGCGCGGTAATGGAAGCTATTGCCGAATGTCACCAGCCCCTGGCCTTTATGTTGCAGGCCACGCCAGATGCAGAGACCCACCGAGAGGAAGCCAAAGCCTTTGGTATAGATGTGTTATTCGAAGCGTTTGCCGATCGCTGTTACGACGACAATGGCGCACTGTTATCCAGAACCAAAGAAGGCGCAGTGCACAGCAAAGAGAAAATGCTCGAACAGGTAATACAGTTGCAACAGCAGGGTACCGTAACCACTGTTAGCGGCCACAGCCTGACACTGCAGGCGGACTCTCTGTGTGTTCATGGCGACAATCTGGCCGGGGTTCAGGCGATTGAAGAAATTCGCCAGCTAATCCAACAATGAGTCACAACAAATTCGGTATCTCCATTGCCGGAGAGAACTCATTAATCGTTTATTTTGGCGCCGAGCCAGATGCCCATATTGCCGCGCAAGTCTCCCAGACCGCCGCGCATTTACGGCAATCAATGGGCGAACTGCTGATTGACCTGGTGCCCTCCTATGCCTCATTGCTGGTTATCTACGATCCATTGCAGACCGACCACTATTTTGTCAGAGCACAAATAAGAAGCGCCACCCAAAACCTGCTCCAACCCAGTGAGCAGCAGCAAGGCAATCTGATTAGCCTGCCAGTCTATTACAGCCTCGAGTCCGGCCCGGATCTGCAGGAACTGGCCGACAATGCCAGCCTCAGCGTGGAGCAGGTGATTGAGATTCATCAGCAGACAGAATATCGCGTGTACGCCATAGGGTTTGCCCCGGGCTTTGCCTATCTCGGCGAAGTCGACGAGCGCATTGCCGCCCCCAGGTTGGCCACCCCCAGACAAAAAGTCCCCAGAGGCGCAGTGGCTATTGCCGATCGTCAGACCGCCGTCTACCCGGCTCAGTCTCCCGGTGGCTGGAATCTGATTGGTCTGTGTCCCGAACCAATGTTTGACCCCAACGCCATCCCCAGCATGCCAGTACAGGCGGGCGATCGAGTACGCTTTAATGCTATTGATCGCGAGCAATATCTCGCTTTGGGAGGTGTTCTATAATGGCCGGATTTAAGGTCATTCAACCAGGTATTTTCAGCCTGCTTCAGGATTCCGGTCGCTATGGCTGGCACGGAATCGGGCTGACCACAGGCGGGCCCATGGACCGGCAGGCTTTTCGCTGGGCCAACAGGCTCTGTGGCAATCATGATGTTAGCGCTGCTATTGAAGTGACAGTTGGCGGTCTGGTACTGGAAGCTGAAAGTCACAGCAGCATTGCAATAACCGGCGCTGATACTCCTTTAACCATCAACAATAAATCGGCGCCTCTGTGGCAGACCCATTATGTTATGGCCGGTGATCGTATCGAACTGGGCTACGCTACCAAGGGCAGTCGCAGCTATCTGGCGGTAGCTGGCGGATTTCAGGCCGAGGCCATATTTGATAGTCAGGCTACAGTGCCCAGAGAAGCCCTTGGCGGCCTGCACCAAGATGGCCAGCCACTTAAAACCGGCGACAACCTGCCCTGCCCTGAACTGGATCAACAACCGCCATTATTGCGCGTGCCAGAACGATCGCGGGCAGACATTAATGGTAGAGCAACCCTCAGAGTTATTCTGGGTTACCAACAGGACGCCTTTACCGAAGTCCAGAAACAACTGTTTTTTAGCAGCGAATATACGGTCACCGACAGCAGCGACCGCATGGGCTATCGACTTAATGGTGCACAGATAGCCCCGTCCATTGGCGGCATTCTCTCCGAGGGGATCTGTTTGGGCGCTATTCAGGTCCCCGCCGATGGCCAACCCATTATTCTGCTGCGGGACCGCCAAACCATCGGCGGCTACCCCAAGCTGGGCTCGGTGCTCTCTCTGGATCTGGACCGACTGGCCCAGCTAATGCCCGGCGATATACTGCGCTTTGAGCCTATCAGCATAGATCAGGCGCACAATGTCCTATTATTGGCGGAACAGAAGTTCACTGCCACCAAGCTGGAGACGGTGGATGTCTAATTTGCACATAAGCCAGGCCATCGAAAATTTGCTGGTAGCCAGAAACCCCCGAGGTATGAAGACGGTGCAAGCCGCACTAAAGCCTGGCTATATTTTGCGCGCCGCAGAGCTAATTCAGCAGGCCAGAGGCAATGTACTCATTGGCACCGGGTTTCCGGTGGATCAAACCTTTGAGACCGATGGGCCACCGGGGGCCATCGCCCTCTATCAGGTGATTGAAAAGCTCGGTGGCACCCCGATTATAATCTGCGGCGCACCACTGGCAGACTGTATTAAAAACGACTTTGCCATCTATAAACTTGCCGTGGCGGATACCGCCAACCCTGAGCAAGAGGCTCGTCAGGCATTGGATCAGCTGCAACCCGACCTAGTTATCTCAATCGAGCGCCCGGGCCTCAATGCCGAGGGCAACTACTGCAATATGCGCGGCGAAGATATTAGCGCCAACTGCGCTAGCTTTGATCATTTTTTAAATCTTTCCAGCTGCCCCACCATAGGCATAGGCGATGGCGGTAATGAGATAGGCATGGGGAATGTTGTAGATACCCTGGCCAATTTGAATGTCATGGCCTCAATCACCTGCTGCGACGAGCTGGTCATTGCCGATATCTCCAACTGGGCAGCCCATGGTTTGATCGCCATGCTGTCTTATGCCCGTGGCGAGGACATGCTAGCGAGCTGGAATAATATTGATATGCTGCGTTATCTTAGCTCCCATGGCAGCGTCGATGGAGTCAGTCGGGAAAACACATTGACCGAGGATGGTCTGGGCTCGGAATTAACTGAACAGTTAATCCTACGTCTGAGAAAAATCAGCGGTTTTTACTAACTGGAAAAATTTTTACTGCAAATAGACATGCGCTTAAGAGTTATTGCTGAAGACCGCAATATCCAACAGACTTTTCCGAACAATCTACTTTGCGCATCTATGGTCTCACTGATACCATTTTCTCGTAATGACATAAGTAAAGAAGACACAGAGCATTAAGGCCCAACTATGAGTATCGCGTATTTAGATGGCAACTATCTCCCGCTAGAGGAAGCCAGAATATCCCCCATGGATAGAGGCTTTTTGTTTGGCGACGGCATCTACGAAGTAGTCCCCTCCTACGCCGGCAAAATGGTTGGCTTTGCCCCCCATATTGCACGCATGCAAAGCGGCCTGGCCGCAGTGGGTATTAAACTCGACTGGTCCGAGCAGCAATGGGCCGATCTGTGCAATCAGTTAATTTTCGACAATGGCTCCGGCAACCTAGGTATCTACCTGCATGTGAGCCGCGGCGCCGACACCAAACGCTTCCATGGTTTCCCGGAAGCCGTCACCCCCACCGTGTTCGCCTTTGCCTTTGAGATTGCCCCGCCACCAGTGGCAGATAAAGCGCTGGCCAAACCCTATAAGGTTACCAGCACCCAGGATCTGCGCTGGGACCGCTGCCAAATTAAGTCCACTGCCCTATTGGGCAATGTACTGCACTTTCAACAGGGCTACGAAAAAGGCCATGGCGAAACTCTGCTCTATAATGCTAACAATGAGTTAACCGAAGCCAGTGCCTGCAATGCCTTTATTGTTAAAGATGATGTGGTGATTACCCCATTGCTGGACAATCAGAAGCTGGCCGGCATTACCCGTCATATAGTACTGGGCACCTTAAAACGCGATGGCAATATTGCCGTTGAAGAGCGCGTGGTCACCATGGACGAAGTGCGCAATGCCGACGAAGTCTGGATTACCAGCTCGTCCAAAGAGATTGCCCCGGTGATAGAGATCGATGGGGTGCCAGTTGGCGATGGCAAAGTGGGTGATATATGGCTGCGCGCCCAAGCCCTGTATAGCGCTGGCAAATTTGACTATTAACAAGTAAGTATCAGGTAACCACAAGCTATGTCGCGACCCACAGCCGCTATTATCGACCTGCACGCACTGTGCCATAACTATGAACTGGCACAGTCCCTGGCACCTGATTCCCAGACCATACCCATAGTCAAGGCCAACGCCTACGGCCATGGCGCCATAGAGGTAGCCACCGCACTGGCCTCCATGACCCCAGCCTTTGGTGTGGCCTGCATCGAAGAAGCGATTGCCCTGCGCGAAGCCAATATCAGTCAGCCTATTTTACTGCTGGAAGGCACATTTACCGCCGATGAAGTGACCCAGGCCGAGCACCACAATCTGTGGCTGGTGGTGGAAAACCAGCCCCAGTTAGAGGCCATACTGGCCGCCGACCTCAGTCACCAGATCAAGGTTTGGCTAGGGGTGGACACCGGCATGCACAGACTGGGCTTTCAACCCGAGGATCTGGCGGCAGCCTACAGCGCCCTAAAAGCCAGCCGCAATGTGCACAATGAGATTGTAGTAACCTCCCACTTTGCCTGTGCCGATGACCTCAACAATCAAGCCACCAATAAACAGATAGCAACCTTTGACCAGCACCTGCCCGACGATAGCGACCAGGCACTGCCACTGACCAGCCTGGCCAACTCCGCAGCCATTCTGGCCTGGCCAGCAGCCCAGCGTGACTGGCAGCGGCCCGGCTATATGCTCTATGGCAACTCACCCTTTACCCAGCCCCAGGCCAATGCCGACCAGTTGCGACCAGTAATGTCCTTTGAGTCTGCTGTTATCTCTGTGCGCGAAATTGCCGCCGGCGAGTCCGTGGGCTATGGCGCCAACTGGACGGCTGAGCGCCAGTCCCACATAGCCACTGTGGCCGTAGGCTATGGCGACGGCTATCCACGGCATGCTCCCAATGGCACACCGGTACTTATTAACGGGATGAAATGCCCACTGGTGGGCCGAGTATCTATGGATATGATTACGGTGGATGTCACTGACATAAAAGCTAGTATTGGTGATAAAGCCATACTGTGGGGTCCCGCACTGCCAGTTAATGAAGTGGCAGCGGCCTGCAATACCATTGGCTATGAGCTACTGACCAGAATGCCAGATCGGGTTCCCAGGATTTATATTTAAGCCTCTAATTGGTATGAAGCCAAAACCAGAAAGTCGCGCGTGTGATATGTTGAAGACGACGTTTTATACAGGCCCAAATAAGCTACTTGACTGGAACCTGGCATTTTTTCTCCCATATCATAGAAAAGCGGGTCACTAAATCCAATAGGCCGGATGGCAAAAGATCCCGATGTAATCACCGAGGGTAGTTGCCGACCAGGTATTCCCAATCCCTACACCCAATATAGATCATTAGCGCCTAGAGTAAGACCTTAGGTTGGATGAAATTTTTTGCCTTGGCGTAGAGCGCGACAAAGTGCTGGCAAGAGTTCTGCAGTGATACCCAGCTGTCTGGTGTTCCCTGAATGGAATAGCGATCAGGGTGTTGCTGCTTGACATAATCGATGCTTGATTAACGCTCGACTGAATCAGCTATGCGCCCCTCTACCGCAGTCCTGCCTTAAATTCCTCTACCATTGCGGCACGGTCCTCTGACCTGGGGTGGGTAGATAGAAAACCCTTCAGGGCCCCAAAGTCATATTCCGAGGCTTTATCCTTCTCTTGCATCTCTTCCTGCCCCTCGTCTGTAGCAGACAGAAGCAGCATCATGGTACCAAAGGCTTCAAGATCCAGGTCATTGCTATGCATTTGTTGCAGAGCAAACAGGTCTGCTTCCCGCTCAAAGTCCCTGGAGTAGGACAGGTCGGCTAGCAGTGCTGGTATGCCCATCACCATATCCAGTGATTCTATATCGCCCACCACAAACAGCAGCAAGATAACCAGCATGGAATCCTGCAAGGTGCGACGCAAAAAATGACGATGCTGCAGGTGGCCCAGTTCATGAAACAGCACTGAGACAAGCTGTTGGTCATTTGCCGCTCGCTGTATAAGCTCGTCGCTAAAGACAATATCACCACCGGGAAAAGCCAATGCGTTGACGCCTATGCCGGAGCGAATATGCAGTTTGGGGTTGAGCTGGCTGTGTTGATCAAGGTATGGCTGGAATAGCTGTCGCACCCTCTCCTGTTCGGTGTCTGGCAGGTTGGAGGGGTCAAATAAGGTGCTGTCGAGCACTGTCATTTGTTGGTCAAACTGCTCAGCCATTACCTTGGGTATATTGTCAGCCATCATGTCAGCAGCCCGGGGAATGCCCTGAGTCACGGTCAGCCAACCAAATAGCAGGGCCAGCACAACAGAACTCAGAACCAAACCAATATTGCTTTCCAGGCGATGTATCAACGACAGGCCGGAGTCGCTCTTGAGGGTTTTGAGCACTATGTCGATCTGCTGATTTTGTGGCGAGACAAACAGGCCGCCGTCGGCAAACACAAACTCCCGCGGGATATTGCCGAGGCGGGAGCTTATTTTAATATCGGCAAGGTCACTTCGTTGCAGTTCGGTACTGTTACCCGTATCCCGTAGCATTAATATTGCCGGGGATTGAGACACCACCTCTAGCCGCGCTGCTACGCGGGTTGAGGTTTTGCCATCTGAATAATAGCCGGTAATCACTAACTGTCTAGATTCCAAAATCCATTACTTGACCAAACTCTTCTCCGAAGGCGGTGACATTTTCTTGCTCAGCGGCGGCGAAGTCACTCAGTGAGCCATTGGCATGCATTGTGATACAACTGGTCACATATTTGATCATTCTGATTTGTGCGGCGGGCAGATACAGACCCAGGGTCAGCACTATTAAAACAATGTTTATAAGCATGGTTTTACTGTAACCCAGCACTGTCATATTGGAATCAAAACCATGTTCTTTCAGTTGCAGACGCATATAGAACAGGTTGCTGGTGGCCACAATGACATAGGTAATCACGGCGAAATAGACAAGGAATGAGATCACTGTGCCCAGTGGTTGGCCAATGGCCGCCACAATAATGGCCGCGGCTATACCAAGGCCGGCGGCAATTAACAATACCACGGCATAGTCTTTAAATGTGCCATTAAACTGAAAGTTGGTGGTGCCGTAGGCTGTGTTGTTGGCTCTGTATTGAACTCCTCTCAGTATCGCGAGGGGGTACAAAATACCAAGGCTAAGTATACCCAGCAGTGGCCACAGATAAATCGCTTTGAAGGCTTCTCCATAGCTGGCAGAAAAGCGAAACTGAATGTTTTTGTAAGCAGTGTTGCGCATTTTAAACGCCAGGGACTGGTTGATAAAAAACGGAATAGCGATAATAAGCGCCAGACCAAACATCACTGAAAACGCTGGGCTTATGCCGCCGGCTACAGAGATCAAAATAAAGATACCCACGGCCATCAGTCGGGCTTTTAAGATAGTCATAGGCTCAGCCAGAAAACTGAATGAGGTGCCGTCGACATAAGTGTTTGAATAGAGGTAACGCTTGTTGCGTACTGTTGCCCAGGCGGAATAAATGCCAAGGGTCACTATGGTCAGGACTATGTTAACAATCCATATTTGAAAATACTCAAAGCCGTTGCCTTTAAACTCAACGGGCAGTTTACTGATATCAGTTTGTTGCGCAGATACAGCGCTTTGATCTTGTTCCGTCATGTAGATTTCTCCTCAGATAAATTCGATCTTTATGCGTTAATCAATCATACAGAATTATCCGTCAATGCATAGCCATATCTGATTGTGCCCGCAGCAGCAACTCTAGCGCCCTGCCTCCAGTGCGCGAATCAGGTCGGTAAACTCTTTGCTGCTGTCGGGGCTGAGTTGGGTGAGCAGTTTGTGGGCTTCGAGTACCTGGCGACGCACTTCGTCTATGTCGGCATTAACCGATTCAATATCCTGTAGCTCGGCCTCAATATCTGGTAAGTCCTCGCAGATATCAATAATCTCATCGAAGCTCATGCAGTTGAGGGTGCGTAGTATGCTGGGGTTCTGGCAAAACAGCTGCATATCGATGTTGTATTCTTTGCGGCAGTGCAGTGCCAGTTTGGCGATCAGGCCGAGGGTGGTGCTGTCGACGCACTCGGCTTCGAGCATATCGATAACCACATGTTTGACATCTGTGCTGCCAAAGATGGCGTCCATATGGTGATTAAGGGAGCCGCACAGGTTGACCCGCACGTCGCCGCTAAATTTGATGAGATAGTTGCCGTCTTTATCCGAGACCAGTATTTTGCCTTCGCTCAACTACATGCCCCCCGTTAGTAGCAGGACAGATATATCATCCTGGGGATCTTCTATATAGTCGATAAACAAAGCTTCTTTAAGTTGGTCTATATTGTCGGAGCTGGTGGACAGGTACCTGAGCAGTGTACGTTCTTTGTTTTCGATTTCTTTATTGGGCAACAGATCATAGACGCCGTCGGACAACAGCACCAGAGCAAAGCGCTCGGGCAGATGAATCTGTTCAATCACCCAGCTGGCGTCTTCAAATATCCCTGCGGGCTTGCCTTTGCCAGGCAGGAACTTGGCTTTGCCACCGCTGATCAATATCGGCTGGGGCTGCTGGGCGCCAACTACATAGCGCAGCTGACGGGTCTCTGTGTCCAGTGAGCCTGCCACTATGGTCAGGTGTTTGCCGAGGCCTGTGGCCAGCAGTTGGTTGTTGATATATTCCACCAGCCCCTCTGGCGCCTGAGCCAACGCTACATAGTCATGTTCGAGCATATGGCGGCGAATTACCCGACCTATCATAAAGCGCAGCAGCACTGTGACGAAGGCGGATGAGGCGCCATGGCCTGAGACATCGGCAAAGTAAAATAACAGGTAACGGTCAAGGACAAAGTTGTAGCCTACAAAGTCGCCGCTCAGGTACAGGGATGGGGTTATGGAATGGGAGATTTCATAGTCACCAAAGGCCAGAGGGCTCTCGGGCATCAGGCTCTTTTGCACTTCGAGTCCCGCCAACTGGTCTTGCTTGAGCAGGCGCAGGCTCTCTTGCAGTTCGACATTGGTCTTTTCCAGTTCGGCGCTGTATTTGCTGACCCGCTGGCGGGCCTCGGCCAGGTCACCTACCCGCTCCAGGATTTGCTCAAGTACTTCGGCACTGCTGTTGGTTGTGAGTACGTCGGCAACGCCGAGGCGAAAAAAGTCGGCGACTTGATCTCTGTGGGCATCGTCTAGGGCAACCACCACAAGATAGTCTTCACAGAGCTGGCGGAGCGTTGCGCTTTGTTCGGCGCTGTCGATAGGGCTGTTTTCGGCGAGTAAAACGATGAGCTGATTGAGGGGGTCGTGACAGGCGCTGACGAGGGCGTCTGCATCCTCAACGGCCAGAACCTTACTTCCAACGGCGTGAAAGTCTGCTCTTAACTGCTTTAGCCCAACTGCGTTATCGCCAACTAAGATAACGGGGCCTTCAAGTTTACTCATCAGGTTCCGGCTTAAGTACAGGGGCTCTGGTGGCGACTACCCAATGCGCATGCCCGCAGGCTTACGCATTGGCGTTAGTAAGACGTTAATAATCGTCCAAATCTCCAAAATCATCTTCAACGGCGCCGTCCTTCACTAAATAGTCTCTGCGCTGTAAGTACACATCTCTAACAAACAAGTAGCTATCGCCAGAAATAACGTTCTCTAACTCCAGTAATTCTGCTCTGGTGGACAGCAGGCTCACAGCTCTAACCGAGTTGCGGGCCGATTCATCTTCCAGATGGGTGTAGGGAGCTGTATAGTTATCGACGAATTTGGAGGGGGCATCCCTCAATGTCGATGGTCCCAGAAACGGTAATACCAGATAGGGGCCTTCTGCAACGCCCCAGGCACCCAATGTCTGGCCAAAATCTTCCCCTTCATTTCTGGGCAGCCCAGCACGCTGGGCAACGTCAAACAGGCCGCCAACACCAACGGTGGTGTTAATCAAAAATCGCCCTGAATCATTGGCTGCCTGGCCAAACTTGCCCTGCAGCAGATCGTTAATGACATTGGTAATCTCGCCCAAATTGCGAAACAGATTCACAACGCCTTTTTCCAATGGGTCCGGCATGGTGTTGGTATAGAATTTGGCAACAGGCCGTGCCACATAGTCGTCGAGAACTTCGTTGAAGCTGTTGGTCGCCCGATTGATATTCTCATAGGGGTCGACATTATCAGTTTCACTGGCAATGGCAGATGACACCACACTGAAACTGGTTACCAGAACTAACATTAGGTGTTTTATTCTTTTCATATCTCCCTCGCAAATATTCTTCTGTAATGTTTTGCGCTCTCCCGCCCATCTTATTCTACTGCCACATGAGCCCTAGGTACACTGCCTTTCGGACAGTTTCCGAGACTTTCTTGCCTTTATCTTAGGTTTTTCTCTTGTGGTTTGTGCCTTAAACGGAGCAAAGCCGCAGATCATCTCTTGGTTTTTAAGCGCTGGCAGCAGGTCTGCACCTAATTCCAGCAGTTTTTGAGGCTCGGGATGTTCGATCTCTGTTGCTAATTTAACGATAGTGGCTCTGCAGCTCTGTATTGTGATAGACAACAATGCAGTCACTTCAGAGGCTATCTCTGTGGGCTGTAATTCAGGCCTATAAGATGCACTGGGTACTGATAATGATATGGTTGTTCGCTTGGATATTTTATGTTCTCCTAGAGCGGTATTTTCTTCCAATTCTCCTTGCCGGTTTTGTTTCAGGATGCTTTTCTGGCTTGTTCATTCTGTAATGTTTTTATCCTCATTAGCTTTTAACCAAAAATCGGCGTAATTGATCACTGATTTCTGCCCATTTTTTGTCCAGCCGCTTGGCGGATACTGGCACTCTGGTTTTTAGCTGCTGGGCAAACAACGATATACGATATTCCTGTATCAGCCATAGGAAGTCATTGAGTTCATCGGTCAACTCCTGGGAAAGTGGCTGATCCTGAATATCGTTGATCGGCTGTACCAGCGCATCTATATCGGCAATATGCTGGCGATCTTTATTGACCTGAGAGGCTAGCTTTTCAATACGAATGGCGATGCCCCGCACCAGCCTGGGGTACTGGCTGCTGTGGCCGACTGATATTGTGCCAAGAGTCTCGGGGGAGAACAGCCAGCCTATCTGGTTGGCAATATCCTGCTTGGCATAGACGGCGGATAGTCCCTGAGCCCGCAACTGCTTCTGGCTCTGGTGCAGCTGTGGCAGCACTGATTCAATATTGTCGGCATGCTGCTGAGCGATGCCAATCACATTACCAATACCAGCCTGGTAGTATTGTTCAAAGCCGCCCTGATCCCGCACCAGTCCGCTGTCGGCAAATATAGCTTCCTGAAAACTGGCCCTGATCAATGGCTCGACGATATCCTGCCTGCTGCCAATGGCGGCGGCTTTAAGAGCCAGATCATTGCCTTTTAATAAGTTTTTGCTCAGGTATCGCTGCTGCTCACGGCCCCTGAGCAGTGCCAGGCGCAGCTGCCCTGCCCGGCTGATATTATCTGCGGTCAATGGGTTGTCCATCAATTCTATGGCTACTGAGTCGCCGCAGTCTTTTAGGGCGGGCCAGGCTTTGATGGTAATTTTGCCCCGCTGCAGTGCCACTTCTTCAGGCAGTTGGTCAAAATCCCACTCAACAATATCCTGTCTGGCGATGCCGCTGTCGGAGGCCTGTTCCAAGCCAGCGCTGATCTGCTGTTTAAAGTCCCGCTGCAGCTGGTCGAGGCTGCGGGCCATGGCGATGGTTTTGCCTGCCTCGTCCTGAAGAATAAAGTTCATCAGGTACCATGAGTCCAGTGACTCGCTGTTCCAGTCCTGATCGTCGATGCTGATGCCGGTGTGGCGTTTAAGTTGCTGACCGAGAATCTCTGTCAATGGTCGGTCCTGGGCTTTGACCTGCAACAGTACTTTGTCAACAAAGTCTGGCACTGGCACAAAGTGGCGCCTTATCTGCTTGGGCAGACTCTTGACCAGGGCGATGCATTTATCTCTGAGCATACCGGGCACCAGCCAGTCAAAATAATACCGTGGCAGCTGGTGCAGCAATGGCAATGGAATAATGGCGCTGACGCCGTCTTCACTGTGACCGGGCTGGAAGCAGTAGCTCAGCTCGAAAGTCATGCCATCACATTGCACTGACTGAGGGAACTGAGCTTCTTCGTCCGCGGACAGTCCTCGCAATAGCAGTGATTCTTTGTTGATATGGAGAAGCTTGTCATTATCCTGCTCTGCCTGTTTGCGCCACTTTTCAAAGGCCGGCAGGTTGTAGATATCCTCGGGGATGCGCTCATCATAGAAGCTGTAAATAACTTTTTGTTCGGCTAACAGGTCGCGGCGGCGAAAGCGATCTTCCAATGCCTGAAGCTCTTCGACCATGCGCTGATTTTTTTGGTAAAAGCTGCCTTTGCCCCGATAGCCCTCTTCCACCAGTGCCTGCTGAATAAATATCTGCCGCGCTTCCACTGGCGCTATATTGCCATAGACGGTATTTTTGCCTTCGACAATACTGAGACCAAATAAGGTCTGCCGCTCTTTGGCGATCACCTGCCCTGATTTCATTTGATAAAACGGTGCGCTGTAAGTTTTTTTCACCAGATGGGCGGCCAGGGGCGCGAGCCAATCTGAGTCTATTTTGGCGACATTGAGGGCGTACTGTTTGGCGGTTTCCATCAATGAGCCAGCCATTACCCATTTGGGTGGCTTTTTGCTGAGACCGGAGCCGGGGAAGATAAAGAACTTGCGGTTTCTGGTACCAGCAAATTCCCATTTATCTTCGCGAATCCCCACCTGCCCCAACAGACCTGACAGCAGTGCCTGATGAATGGCGGCATATTCTGCGGGTTTTTGATTCTCTTTAAACTTGAGCGCGCGACAGGCACTGTGTACCTGATGATGCAAGTCACGCCATTCTTTCATGCGCAAAAATGACACATAGTTGGCGCGGCAGTATTTGCTGTACTGGTTGCCGGACAGTTCCTGGCGCTTGGCCTCAAAATGGCGCCACACATTTAACAGTGACATAAAGTCTGAGTCTGGGTCGCGCCACTGGGCATGGGCCTGATCTGCGGCCTGCTGTTTGTCGGCGGGTCGCTCACGGGGATCCTGGATGCTTAGTCCTGAGGTAATAATCATCACTTCGCTCAATGAGCCGATCTGGGCCGCCTGCATAATCATGCGCGCAAATCGTGGGTCCAATGGCACTGATACCAGCTTTTTGCCCAGAGCGGTGAGCTTGCCACTGGCATTGACGGCCTGCAGCTCTTCGAGCAGCTTAAAGCCGTCGCTGATCATGCGGCTGTCTGGCGGATCAACAAAGGGAAAGCTGCGAATATCGCCAATGCGCAGATGCAGCATTTGCAATATAACTGCGGCCAGATTGGTGCGCACTATTTCCGGGTCGGTAAAGGCCGGACGATTATTAAAGTCTTCTTCGCTGTACAGCCGATAGCAAATGCCATTGCTCACTCGACCACAGCGCCCGGCCCGCTGGTTGGCGCTAGCCTGGGATATTGGCTCTATGGGCAGGCGCTGGACCTTGGTACGAAAACTATAGCGGGACAGCCGTGCGCGCCCGGTATCAATGACATAGCCTATGCCTGGCACGGTCAATGAGGTTTCCGCCACATTGGTACTCAGCACTACCCGTCGGCCTTTGTGGGGAGAGAATATTTTGCTTTGCTCGGCGAGGCTAAGTCGGGCATATAGAGGCACAATTTCTGTGTGGGGTAGCTGGGCCCGTTTTATGGCGAGGTTGGCCTCGCGTATCTCCCGTTCGCCACTTAAAAATACCAGCACATCGCCGGCTTTTTGGTTGGCTTCAATATCTCGCAGACAGTCGATAATCATCTGGTTGCGGTCGCTTTCCAGATCGTCCATGCCGGCGTAAATAATATCCACTGGGTAGGTTCTGCCGGAGACTTCAACCACTGGGGCGCCATTAAAATGCTGGGAAAACTTTTCTACATCGATGGTGGCAGACGTAATAATCAGCTTTAGGTCCGGGCGCTGGGCAAGCAGGTTTTTAAGATAGCCGAGCAGAAAATCAATATTGAGACTGCGCTCGTGAGCTTCATCAATAATCAATGTGTCATATTTGCTGAGAAAGCGGTCGTGCTGAATCTCGGCCAGCAGAATGCCGTCGGTCATCAGTTTGATTCTGGTATTACCTGAGCTCTGGTCGGAGAAGCGCACCTGATAGCCAACAGTTTCCCCCAGCGGAGTTTTTAGCTCTTCGGCGATGCGGTTGGCGACGGTGCGGGCGGCGATGCGGCGGGGCTGGGTATGGCCGATCATGCCTTTGACGCCGCGGCCTGCCTGCAGGCAGATCTTGGGCAGCTGGGTGGTTTTTCCTGAGCCGGTTTCGCCGGCAATAACGACGACCTGTTCGTTTTGGATTAGCTCGACGATCTCTTCTGATCTGGCACTGACGGGCAGATCTGGATAGCTAATCTTGGGCAAGCTCTCCCGTCTGGTATTGACCAGCTGTTGGGATTTGTCTCTGGCGGCCTGCCATTTTTGCCAGCTGTGACTGATATCTTTTTTGTTGTTGGTATGACGCTGCATATCTTGCAACTGTCGGCTAAGGCGATGGAGTTCGGTGCTGGCCACCATTTGTGGGAGCTGTTGTTTTAATCGCTCAAACTGGCTGGCACTACTGGGGGGCAGTTGCTCTTTATTCGCTGATGGCTCTGG
>CAXAJC010000017.1:0-22408 GCA_963969005.1 uncultured Cellvibrionales bacterium
ATGTATCATTGTCCACAGAGGTATCAAGTCGGGGACGCCTGTTAAATTACTGGCCGAAAACGATGGCTGGGCTCTCGTGCTTACCGATAAAGGTGTTGAGGGCTGGATGGAACAGCAGCACCTCACCTCCAGTCCAATTGCCCGTGTTCAGCTGGTCAAAGATCAGGCCAGATTAAAAAAACTTGCCGACCGCAACGGTCAGCTGGAACAGATTATGGCTGAACTTCGCCAGCAATCTAAATCGCTGCGCGGCAAACTCGACAGCACCCAAGGCAGCAAAGAAAATCTGGTCGCTGAACTGGCGAGCATCAAAGAGATCTCTTCTGATGTGATTGCCCTCAATGAACAGAACCAGAAACTGGTAAAACAAAACCATATGTTGCAGCGCGAGAACGATGTGCTGAAAGCTAACTTTGATGACCTGCAAAAAGACAAGCGTAATGAGTCGTTCTTGTATGGTGGACTCACTGTGTTTCTCGGTGCGATTCTGGTTGTGCTGATTCCCAAGCTGCGCGGTCGCAAACGCTTCTCCGAATGGCAGTAAGCCGATAAAGGTAATTATGACAATGCAAAAATCATTTTATAACTTGGTGCTGACTGTAGCGCTGCTGATTACAGCCGATCTGGCTATAGCCGAAGAAGCAAACCCACAGGTGATGTTGAAAACTGAAGCTGGCGATATTGTTATTGAACTGTACTCCAAGGCAGCACCTGTTACCGTGGACAATTTTGTTAAGCTGGTAAATGATTTCCATTATGACGGGTTGATTTTTCACCGCGTTATCAAAGGCTTTATGATTCAGGCTGGTGGCTTTACCTTTGACCTTAGCCCCCGGGAATCAAGCCGCCCTGCTATTGTCAATGAATCCGCCAACGGGCTGAAAAATAAACGTGGCACCCTTGCTATGGCACGCATGGCCGACCCGGACAGTGCCAAAGCGCAGTTTTTTATTAACCACAAAAACAACCGGTTTCTGGACCCCAGAGATGAGAAGCCCGGCTATGCGGTATTTGGCAAAGTCGTCAATGGTATGAATGTGGTGGATGTTATCGCTGGCATGGAAACCCAGACCGTCGGCATGTATCAGAATGTGCCTGTAGAGGCGATACGTATTCTCAGCGCTCGACTGGTCAATCCAGAAGCCTGGTCTGCCCTGCCTGAACCCGAAACTAAAGCCCTGTCTTTTGAGCGACCTATTCCGGTCAGATAAGCGGCAAAACTATGACTGCACTGAGTGTTAACCTCAACAAAATTGCCCTGCTTCGCAACTCAAGAGAAGGCAATTATCCCAATGTTGTTGAGCATGCGCAGCTCTGTATTGATCAGGGCGCCGAAGGTATTACGGTGCATCCGCGCCCAGACCAGCGCCATATTCGACCATCAGATGTGCGCCAGTTAGCCGCATTGGTGTCACCAATCGCAGATGTCGAATTTAATATTGAGGGCAACCCCTTTGCTCCTGCTGTGGCAGACTATCCCGGTTTTATAGAACTGGTTGAAGAAACTCAGCCTGACCAGTGCACGTTGGTTCCTGATGGGGATGACCAGCTCACCTCTGACCATGGTTTTGATCTGACCAGCTCCGGCAAACAGCTAGCACCTATTATCCAGCGACTACAAAAGCAGGGTATGCGCGTTAGCCTCTTTATGGACCCTAATCTGGAGCAAATTAAACTGGCCTCTCAAATAGGTGCCGACCGTATTGAACTCTATACCGGGCCCTATGCCGCAGCCTGGGGAACAGACCAGCTACACGCCGTCTTCGAGCAGCACCTTGCGGCAGCTGAACTGGCAACTGAGTTGGGTATGGGAGTCAATGCGGGCCACGACCTCAACCTCGACAATCTAACCAAATTTGCCAGCATTCCCGGTCTTTTAGAAGTCTCTATCGGCCACGCCTTCACCGTTGATTCGCTGGCTATGGGTATGGCCAATGCGGTGCAGGCCTACAGAGAGCTATTAGCTTAAAACGTTATGAAAACCCTATCCTGTGTGGGAGCTGGTCGTCTGGGCAGAACATTGTGTCGCCTGCTCAGTGAACATTTAACTATTGGGCAGATTATCAATTCCGGACAGCCATCAGCCCGGCAGGCCATCGATTTTATAGGCTCAGGCACAGCAGCCACTATGG
Source organism: uncultured Cellvibrionales bacterium (assembly GCA_963969005.1). GTDB lineage: Bacteria > Pseudomonadota > Gammaproteobacteria > Pseudomonadales > Porticoccaceae > HTCC2207. The sequence goes on from CAXAJC010000017.1 coordinate 2,133, forward strand.
AGACAGCTACACCAGCTGATCTCTGGTTGATCGCAACGCCAGACAGCCAAATTGAAGCAGCTTATCAAGCACTGTTAGCCTCTGGTGCTCTGCATGATGGCGCTGTGGTTTTTCACTGCAGCGGCTCCACAAGCTCGTCGATTCTTGCCTCCGAGCAAGATAATATCAATGTCGCCTCTGTGCACCCTATCCACAGCTTTGCAAGCCCACAGCAATCCTTAGCGACCTTTGCTGGCAGTCACTGTGCTATCGAAGGCCAGGGAGATGCGGTTGCTCTGCTCCAGCCTCTGTTTAGGTCTATAGGTGCCCTGCCCTTTGCCATTAATAGTCAGCACAAAGCGCTGTATCACAGCGCAACGGTGATGGCCTGCAACTATCTGATAAGCCTGCTGGACACCAGTCAGCAGATGCTAACAGCGGCAGGAGTCGATAATAGCCATGGTAATATTTTGGATTCATTGATCAGACAGACATTAGATAATTACCTAAGCACAGATGCGACTGCTGCACTGACGGGCCCCATCGCCCGCGGTGACTCTGCGACGGTCGCCAGCCATTTGCAGGCTTTTAATGGACATGAGCAAGCCGACCTGTGGCAACAGGTATACAGCGCTCTGGGCAATGCCACCTTGCCAATATCCCAACGGCAAGGTCAGGCCTCTGAGCAACAATTGCAGCAGATAGAACAGCTGCTAAAGCTCAGCCACAAAAAGAATTAGAGCTATGGGATTAGAGCTATGGGATTAGAGCTATGATTGACAGCCCAGAGTACCTAGCGCGCAAATCATTTTTTGATCAGCTGGTTACTGTATATGGCCGCAAGCCAGTGCTGGAGATACTCGAAGATAACAAACTCAAGATATTTCGATTGCACCTAGCGGATTCAAATCGGGATGGCGGTATTATTGCCCAGATCCGTAAACTGGCAGCCCAGCGCAATATCGAAACCTGTTTTCACAGCCGCTCTGAGCTGTCGCGTATTTCTCGCAATAGCAAACAGGATCAAGGGGTGGCCTGCGATATTCACTGCCCTGGCTACCAGCCCTACCAACAGGCATTGAGTGACAGCCCGGCTGGAACCATTATTGCTCTGGATGGCATTACCAACCCACAGAATCTGGGCATGATTATCCGCAGTGTTACTGCTAGTCCAGCACAGGCTCTACTGCTACCCAGCAAAGGGACTGCAGATATTTCACCACTGGTGATTAAAGCCAGCGCTGGTACATTGTTTAAAGGCAATATTCTGCGCTGCGACTCCCTGCCAAAGGCACTGCAAGAATTTAAACAGCGGGGTTATAAAATCTGTACATTGTCTTCACATCAGGCAACTCCGCTATCGGACTTTGCACCCAAGGCACCTGTGATATTTGTACTGGGTAATGAGACTGAAGGGGTCAGCCCAGACGTTGCTGCACTCAGTGATCACCGTGTAGCCATTCCCATGGCCAATGGTGTCGAGTCTTTGAATGTAGCTATTACCGCTGCCCTGATTGCTTTCAGGCAGATTTAGCCGCCTTTAGATGCCACAGTGGGGAAAAGGCAGCAGTCAAAATCGACACCAGCAAGGTGGCTGCAGCAATCAGTATAAATGCCGAACTCAAACCAATGGCTTCAATCGTCAGGCCACAGACCCAAGCTCCCAGCGGTGCCCCAGCCAACAGACAAAGCTGGTAAACAGAAGCTGCTCTGGATCTCATGGCATGGGATATCTGGTTATGTAATATGGTTCGCCCTAAGGTCATAGATAGCCCAGAGAAAAAGCCCCATAAATAGACTACGGGAAACAGCAGCCAAAGGCTTGGCACCAGGGCGATCACCCCAACCAGGCTGCCTCGCAACAGAAAACTGATCACCATAAGACGCCCGGGCTTAGCATTGAGATTAGCCTGTTTCATAACCCCCAGATTGGCACTGACAATGCCCAGACTAAACACTACCTGTAGTCCCGCATACAAATCAGCTCCGCCATTATAGAATTCCCGGGCAATCAGTGGCATACCCACCAGATAGACACCAAAGGCGAGAAAGCCTGTGGCAAAAACAATCATCAACAGATGCAGCAGGCCCTTATCATGGCGAAACAGTTGCAGCCCATCGCGCAATTCAAGCCAGGTTTGTTTTACTGATTTCGTCTTCTCCTCTGCCCTGTCGGCCAGCTCCTCAGGCTGCTGCTTGGGCAGAGGATGACTGCGCTTGATCAATACAGAACTGGCCACAAAAATCACAACCTGTATGGCCAGCAATTCGAACAAGCTAAAGTTGCCCAACTGTCCGGCAATCAGAAAACCAATGCCCTGAGCAATAAACTGCACCGCCATCACCTTGGCCACGGCTTGATGCATCAGCTCTGGAGCAGCATAGCCCAGCAAGCTCTCCCGGGCAGGCTGAACAAAGGCCAGTAGGCTGCCAAAGCTGACGCCAAACAACAGCAGCATGGTAAAACTCAGCTGGCCACTGATCACAGCTGCCATCAACAGTCCGAGAGGCAATAAAAAGAGCAGAAACAACAGAGACAGCCAAGTACCACGGTGGGAGCGATCTGAAACCACACCACCGGGCAGAATAAATAACAGATTAGGCAACAACAGCGCCAGCTGGGCCAGACCCAATCGACTCGGGGATTCATGGAGAACCCCAACCACCAGCCAAGGATACAGCACTTTATGGATGCCCATAGCTAGATTACTAGTCCCTATGGTGGCTAGAAAATAGCCAAACGAAAAACTTTGTTTAGGCACCTATTTATCACGCCGGCGCAGTGCAACAATCAGGCGCCCCAGCAGAGCTGCCGCAGCGATAATAATAACCAACCCCAATACCAGCGAAAACAAATTGCCAGCCATTTCATCGACCGGCACATTATAGACCTTGACCGCCATCAGCAAAAACAAGAAACATGCCACCATGGAGGCTATCCAGGTCGATCTCTGTTTGTTGGCATTTTTCTTTTTTGACCAAATCACTCTATTACCTGCTCAATACTGATTAGTTTATGTAGATACGCCCTACACCAACTCTCTGGCCCATTCACAGCGCAACTTAATATTCGACTGGTTGGGGAAATGATATGCTCCATCCACTTCATAAATAAACGAATGAAGCCCCGAGAATTCAGTCTCTAGATGCACAATCGCCGACACCCAATACATTTTGCGCAACAAGTTTTCAAACTGCTCAAGCCAGTACTTCCACTCGTGCTCGACCCCCTGATAGGAGGCACCAAAATGCATCACATCAGTAGTTAGGTGCAGATTCGCGCATTGCCTCTCTGGCAGTGCAAACATCTCGCGGTTTACCAGACTCCAGGATTCTGCCGAGGGAAGCTCCAGTATGGCCGCGCGATTATTTTGGCGATGCTCGACACCTCTCTCAACAGCAATGTTTTTGATGCAGCCATAAACCACTGACTCAGATCGAAGATCCATTTCCACGATTCAGCTCCCTGCTAATATGTGTATGTGCTGTTAATCTGCCCCGGCCAAAAACGCAATAAACTCGGCTTCGTCCATTACCGGAATATCCAGTGACTGAGCTTTGCTCAGCTTAGACCCTGCTCCCGGGCCTGCCACCACCTGAGCAGTTTTAGCGGATACAGACCCAGCCACCTTGGCACCCAGCTCCTGCAGTCGATCCTTGGCCTCAGCGCGGCTCATAATCTCCATACCACCCGTCAACACCCAGGTCTGACCTTTCAGGGGCTGCAAGGCCTGGGCATTCTGATCAATATCCGGCCAACTGACACCAGCCTCCCGCAATGCCTGAATAATAGACAGATTATCCGGGTTGCGGAAAAAATCAACAATATGTTTAGCCACCACCGGGCCTATATCATCAACCTCCAGCAGTTGCTCTAAATCAGCTGCAATCACAGCCTCCAATGAGCCAAAATTATTGGCCAAAGTCTGGCCTGTGGCCTCCCCGACTTCACGTATACCTAGGGAATAAAAAAACTTGGCCAGGCTGGTTTGCTTGCTGGCATCAATAGCTGCCACCAGATTGGCCGCAGATTTGTCAGCCATTCTCTCGAGGCCAGTCAGCTGCTCAGTTTTTAATTCATAGAGATCAGCCACGGAGAAGATAACTCCTTGATCCACCAACAGGTCAACCAGCTTGTCCCCAAGGCCATCAATATCCATGGCTTTGCGCGAAGCAAAATGTTTGATCGCCTGCTTTATTTGAGCCGCACAAAACAGGCCACCAGAACAACGGGCAACAGCCTCATCTTCAACCCGTTTAACCGAGGACTGGCAGACTGGGCAACGTTCCGGGAAGACAATTGGCTGAGCATCCGCCGGGCGCTTTTCTAAAACTACCTTGGCTATTTGGGGGATAACATCCCCGGCACGGCGAATAATAACCGTATCGCCAATGCAAATGCCCAGCCGTTCAATTTCATCACCATTGTGCAATGTAGCATTGCTAACAGTAACCCCACCAACAAACACTGGCTGTAACCGCGCCACCGGTGTCACAGCACCAGTGCGGCCAACCTGAAACTCCACATCCAATAACTGAGTCATTTCTTCCTGGGCGGGAAACTTACGCGCAATAGCCCAGCGCGGTGCTTTGGCCACAAAGCCAAGCCGTTGCTGCAGCTGTAAATTATTAACCTTGTAGACAATGCCATCAATATCATAGGCCAGCCCATCCCGCAGGCCAGCCAGCCGCTCGTAATAGTCCTCACAGGCGGGAATACCGCTTACCAGCTGCACATGGTCATTAATCTTAAAACCCCAGTCAGCCAGCGCCTCTAGCATGTGCAAATGAGTATCTGGCACCACATCAGCCTCAAACTGACCGACACTGTAGGCACACATCTCCAAAGGTCGACTAGCGGTTATTTTTGAATCCAGCTGGCGCAAGCTGCCGGCCGCTGCATTGCGGGGGTTAACAAAGGTCTTGTCACCAGCGGCTATAGCTGCAGCATTAATCGCCGCAAACCCGCCACGGGGCAGATAGATTTCACCGCGAACCTCTAACAGCCGGGGAATATTAGCACCCCGCAATTTAAGGGGAATACTATTAATGGTACGCACATTAGCGGTAATATCTTCGCCGACAGCACCATCACCTCTGGTCGCACCGCGAACCAAAAGGCCAGACTCGTACAGCAGACTAACGGCAACCCCATCCAGCTTTGGCTCACAGACATAGTCTATGTCCGGATTGTCGGGCAGTGCCCCATAATTTAATCGATCTTTGATTTTGCGCTCAAAGTCTTCAAGCTCTGCGGCAGAAAAAGCATTGTCCAGAGACAACATAGCAACCGTATGGCGCACCTGAGTAAAGGACGACAGTGCTTCCCCGCCCACGCGCTGGCTGGGAGAATCTGAGGAAATTAAATCCGGGTACTGTTCTTCAAGGTCCTGAAGAAGACGCATTTGACGATCGTATTCACTGTCAGGGACAGAGGGATCATCCAATACATAGTAGCGGTGATTATGGTGGTTTAACTCGTCCTTGAGACGTTCATAATCCTGTCGAACGTGCTCGGGAATATTTGCCATTGATGGTCGCCGTTAGTTGTCAGCTGCCCTTGTCGCGTTTATGGGAAACCGCGAGGGCACGCTGACGATAGTGGTCAATAGTCTGCTTGGTCATTGAACTGCGAGATTCGTCCAGCACATTGAGATGCAGCTGGGCAACCAGGCTGTCGACAGACTTGATCATGGTACCGAAGGCCGCCACCGGATCAGTCAATTGTTCAAGATCCATAAACAATGTGACGCCTGGCGTTTGTAACTGTGCAATCGTATTGAGATCAAAGGTGCCGGGGTTGGCAACATTAGCCAGGCTGAATAAAATCTCACCGGAACCCTGATCGCCAACATGACGGTCAAAAACCTTTCTGCCACCAAAGCGGAATCCGGCCGCCAGCACGCCATCGAGCAACTGCTGACCATCAATAGTCTCACCTTTATTCGCCATCAAGTGCATCACCAACACTTCCTGGGGCACTGGGGCTGTTGCCTGGGCCTTTGAATCAGACTGGTGGGATAACCCCATATCCAGCTGCGCTCCTTGTAATTCTGCTCGCTCCTGGTCTGCTCTCTCCCGCTCTATTGGCGACGCTTCCAGATCAAGCCGCTCCTGCTGCGATGGGGCGGAGGCCGCAAAATCATCAGTGCCGCGCAACAGCGATTCAACTTCTTCAAGGCTGCCCTGATCACGCACACCAACCACACGGGACCCTCCCGAGGGAAACTGGCTATCAAGATAGGGATCCGAGTCATCGCTGTTATTGGATGCAGATTTCTGCAACTTGCGCGATGACATATGCAGGTTTTCGTAGCGATTGCGTTTTATACGGCGCAAGCCGTCCAGCAGCAGGGCCAGAACAACCAGCACTCCAACGACCAACAATAGTCCACGTGGGCCAAAAAAATCCATATCTGCAGCTTACTCAACTACCAAATAAATTTAGCTTAGTTTAATTCGCGATTTAAAGAAACGCAGTTCTTTTTTCACGACCCTTCGGCTGTCAGGCCTCAGCCAGCTCTGCCGCCTGATTGACATCCACCGTTACCAGTCTGGATACCCCAGGTTCATGCATGGTCACACCCATTAACTGGTTGGCTGCTTCCATTGAAATCTTGTTGTGGGTAATAAAGATAAACTGTACCTGATCAGACATCTCTTTGACCATATTGGCATAGCGACCCACATTGGCGTCATCCAGCGGTGCATCAACCTCATCCAGCATACAGAAAGGTGCAGGATTTAATTTAAAGATCGAGAACACCATGGCAATCGCCGTCATTGCTTTTTCGCCACCAGACAGCAGGTGAATAGATGAATTCTTTTTGCCCGGTGGACGCGCCATCAACGTGACCCCTGTATCAAGCAGATCATCCCCTGTCATCTCAAGGTAGGCATGACCACCGCCAAACAGTTTCGGGAACAGCTCCTGAATATGGCCATTGACCAGCTCAAAGGTCTCTTTAAATCTGGTGCGCGTCTCGCGATCAATTTTCTGGATTGCATTCTGCAAAGTCGTCAATGCATCTTCCAGCTCAGCATTTTGCTGATCAAGGTAGTCTTTGCGCTCCGACTCAATTTTATACTCATCAATAGCCGCCAAATTGATTGGACCAAGACGCTGAATACGATTGCCAATCAACTCCAACTGCTCTTCCCAATCCACCAGCGCCGCATCTTCATCCAGCGTGTTCAACAAGGTTTTCAGATCGGATTTTTTATCGGAAATCTGCTCTTCGATAGTGCGGCTCAGGGTAGTGATCTCTTGGGCAGAAATACGCTGCTGCTCAAGCTTGCTCTGAACCTTCTGTACCTCGACCTCCATTTCACTACGCAGCTTTTCCTGCTCTCGCATCTGGTGCTCAACAGCTTCTACAGCAGCACGGGCTTGGGCCAGCTCATTCTCGACCAGCAGGCGGGCTTCAAGTTGAGTTTCAAGTTCAACCTTGTGGCTATCAGTGGGGTCTTCTTTGATATTAAAGGCTTCGCGCAACTGTTCTCTGCGCTCTTGAAGGCGCTCCACTTGCACTTCCAGGCGGCTGATACCTTCATTAATTGAGGTTAGTTGAGTACCCAGAGAGCCCTCGCGCATGGCAAGTTCCTGACGACGATCGCGGTCGTGGCGAGCCGTCTGGCGCACTTGATCCAGCTGGGTGCGGTAGGTATCGCGCTGAATAATAAGCTCTTCACGGCGCACTGTATCCGCCTCCATCTTATCGATGGATTCCTGCAAGATAACCCGAGCTGCAGAGAGATTTTCCTGCTCGGTTTCGCTCTGGGTAACCACTTCAGCAAGCTCATTTTCAGCGCGCTCTTTACGCGCCTTGTACTGTTCGATCTGCACCTCAAAGCCCGTTAGCTTGGAGCGCAAATCAGCATAGCTAGACTGCTGCTGAGAAATATTAGCGGCAATTTCCTGACGGATATGCTCAAGATTCTGCATGCGTTGTTCATTACTTTGGCGGGCCTTTTCCAGCTCGCCAATACTACTGTCCAGCTGCTCCAACTCAGCAACGATGGTTTCCAGTTCTTGCTTGCGCTGCAGCACACCTGCAGTAGCATCTTTATCTCGCGCCACCCGTAACCAGTTATTGCCCAGCCAGATACCATCCTGGGTGACAACAGATTCTATTGCCGACAGCGAGGGCTGCATTTTTAGTGCAGCAGCCAGACTTTCGGCGGCGTAGACATTGCTCATTAAACTGCGGGCGGCGTCCCCTTTAACCAGATCCCTGAGCAGCTGACCTTTATCACCAGATTGACCACTAGCGACAGCATTGCCCACCAGTAGCAGCTCACCTTTTTTAAAGTCATCCAGCATATCCACGGCGCCAGTAATATCGTCCACGGCGACCGCCTGTAAATAACTGCCCAGCACAGTTTCAACTGCCACTTCCCAGCCACTCACTGGCTCGATGGAATCTACCAGTCGGGGTTTATCACCCAAACCTTTAGCGGCCAGCCACTGTCGCTCGGCATCATCACCTTTGGCCGCCTGCTGCAGTGCTTCGAGAGAGGCCTGACGACCTTTTAAGGTTTGCTGACGACTGCGGGCGCTATCGTGCTGCTGTGCGGCAATTTTTTCTTCGCCGCGCAATGCTTCGATTTCATCAGCATTATCGACGCGCTGTTTATCAATACTGTCTCGGTTTAGTTCAGCCTCAGACAGCATGGCCTGAATAGTGGCCATTTCTTCCTCTGCGGGACTGGCCTGAAAACTGCTGGCCTCGGTGGATAATGATTCCTGTCGCTCGGTTAAGCGGCGCATCAGCTGTTCCAGATACTGAATGCGAGACTGCTGTACCTCTGCCTGCTGTCTCGGGCTCGCTGACTTCTGGTTAAACTCATCCCAGGTTTGCTGCCAGTTCTGCATGGCTGCTTCCGCCGATTGCAGTGCCTCTGAGGAAATTGCTTCAGCGGCGGTGGCCTCTTCTAGCCCCGGCGCCAGCTCATCAAATTCTGCCTGCCATCCGGCGGCCTTTTGGCGATCCGCGGCTAGGTGCTGTTCCGCTTCGCTAAAGTTGCGCTCAGTCTGCTCTAGGTCCTGAGACAGTTCCTGAGCCCGCTGCTGGGCGTGCTCTATGGCCTGCTCAATACGGGCGACATCACCGCCAATTTTATAAAAACGCGCCTGTACTTCATTGAAAGCATCGCTGCGATCGGTAAATTCGGTACGCAGCTTTTCAATGGCCGTATCGCAACCACTGCGCTGGGTGATAAATTTTTCCTGCTCGATTTCCAGCGCGCCTATCACCTGCTTTTGCTCGGTGGCAGAAGCGTTGTAACCGCGCCATTTTAGGGCCAGCAACTCGGCGGAGGTCTGGCGCTCCTCTTTTTTGTACTCGGCGTATTTCTCTGCGGCTTTAGCCTGACGCTCAAGACGGCCCAACTGACGACCCAGTTCATCGCGGATATCGGTCAGGCGCTCAAGGTTTTCCATGGTGCGCTGAATGCGCCCCTCGGTATCCCGGCGGCGCTCTTTATATTTGGAAATACCTGCGGCTTCTTCAATATAGACTCGCAGTTCATCCGGCTTGGCCTCAATCAAACGAGAGATCATTCCCTGCTCAATAATGGCGTAACTGCGCGGGCCCAAACCCGTACCCAGGAAGATATCGGTAATATCCCGGCGGCGACATTTATTGCCGTTAAGGTAGTAATTAGACTGGCCATCGCGGGTCACTTTGCGCTTAATGCCAATTTCGTTGTAGGAGGCGTACTCCCCAACGATGCGACCATTGGAGTTATCGAATATCAGTTCAATAGAGGCCTGCCCCACCGGCTTGCGACCACCAGAGCCATTAAAGATCACATCAGACATGGACTCGCCACGCAGATTCTTGGCTGAACTCTCGCCCATAACCCAGCGCACGGCGTCGATAATATTGGATTTACCACAGCCGTTGGGACCGACTACGGCACACAGGTTACTTGGGAAGTTGACATTTGTTGGGTCCACAAAGGATTTGAACCCAGCTAATTTTATCGATTTAAGCCGCATGTTTAGTAATTCTACTTATATTCGGTCCAGTCCGTTGGCCGCAGGGTTACTTATCAGTTAGCCGTCAATTCTACACAGTCTAAGCCGCACACAAAACAGTAAATCATTGATTGAGGCATTTACTTTGGGCCGGGCCATTATTAGAGACTAAAATCAGGCCCCGTTGCCGGTGATTAAGGCCTGTGGCAGATAAACTAAGGCCTCTGGCTATTAATAACAAGACGGATAATATCATTGGAGGGTAGCTCAATAATCCCAGAACTGGTCTCCCAGTCTCCAGGCTGCGGTGTCGCTGAACCTGTAGCTGATAAGCGAGCCACCAAACGCACCTCAGTGGCACTGGATATCCCCCGTTCCGCCATCAATGCATCACCGTCGCTCAGAGTCAAAATCGCAGGTAGATCGGCAGCCCGCAGCTTGCGCGCCGCCAAAGGCATGGGCGACCCAGAGGCCGCAACAACAGCCACAAATACTAGCTGATCAGGGGCAAAGGCAATGTTCGAATCCAGACTCACTGACAGCTTAATCTGCGGCTGGTCAGACTGCTCTGGCAACACCGACTCACCGCCAGAGAGCATTTTCTCAGCACGCTCTATACCAACCAGCAGAGCTTTGGCTGTGGAACTGGCGGGATCCAAACTCTGACGAGCGCCCTGCCAATAGGTAACCGCCAATGGTAACTGACCATTCTGAAATGCCTGAATACCTTTTAAACCCAGCACTGTAGGGTTGCTGGAATCTACCGCAAAGGCTCTCTCCATAGCATCCACAACTGGCGCACTAAACTTGCTGCCTTGCAGCAGAAACAATGTCTCGGCATATTGCGCCAGCAGATATCCATCCTCTGGCTGGGCCTCAACGGCCGCAGCTAGATGCTGACTGGCAGAGAGCAAGTCACCCTCCGCAAGTGCCGACTGAGCCAACATAACCCAGTAATAAACATTTTCAGGACGTTGCTCGGCGCGCTCTGCAACTGCGCTGTCTAGCTGCTCACGCCATTGCTCAAAAAGTGCAGCATCTTCAGTTAGCTCGGGGCCTTGCTCCATTAATCGAACAATTTCTTCGTCAGCATAGGCACCCATCTGGTTGTAGGTAAGCCAGGTTACAAGGGGCACTGAGACAATCAGCACCGGCAGCAGCCAAAGACCTGCCCTGCTATGCTGTGCAGCAGAGTGCTCTGTCGCAGTATTACTCAGCAACAACTGCTGAGCGTCCGCAACCAGCTGTTCAAACTGATCCTGACTGATCTCGGCATTATCCAGCTGGCGCTGGAACTGTTCCTGCTGCTCGCGAAAAATAGCCACATTGGTCTGCTCAACCGAAGAATCCGAGCTGGAACGGCGCCAGCTCGAGTTAAATGGGTAGAGGATAAAAATACTGGCGGCCACCAGCATCAGTATAAACATAGGCCAGAATGTCATTACTGCTTGTCCTTATTGCGCAAAAGCCGATCGAGACGCTGTTGATCCACAGAGCTCAGTTGATCATTTTGTGCCACCGATATATCGCTGCTGGGACGATTAAAATACATTCTATAGAGAACCCATAAACCAAATAGCAGAAAAAGCACAGGCGCGGCCCACAACAACCAGGTATTTTGATTAACCTCTGGTCGGTAGAGAATAAATTCCGAGTAGCGGCTCTTGAGATAATCTTTGATCTCTCGATCAGTCATGCCCTGCTCAAGCAATCTATGAACCTGAGCACGCAAATCCTCAGAAATCGGAGAATTGGAATCCGCCAGATTTTGGTTTTGACACTTGGGACAGCGCAATTCCTGAACCAGCTGCTGATACCTGATACGCAGCGATTCATCGGAAAACTCCACCACGGCTGTACTGGCCACAGCCATATTGGCGAGCAGTAAACTTAGCACCGCAAACCCCAGCGCCCTCATTGAGACACTCCGGTTAGCTCTTGGTAAAGCGCCTTAAACTCAGCGTCCCAAACACGATCGTCAACCACGCCAACCCGGCGGTGGCGGATTATACCGTCGCCATCCACCAGATAAGTTTCCGGCGCGCCATACACCCCCAGATCGATGCCCAGACTACCCTCGGCATCGAAAATATTAAACTGGTAGGGATTGCCCCGCTCATATAACCACAGCTTGGCCTCGGCCCTCTGATCCTTGTAATTTAGGCCAACAATCACAACCCCTTGCTCGGCAAGACTATTGAGTTTCTGATGCTCAATACGGCAGGCAAAACACCAGGTTGCCCAGACATTGACCAGCAACACCTGACCGCGGAAATCCTCTCGACTGACAATCTCTTGATCACCCTCAAGCCGCGGTAAAAAGAATTCCGGGAAAGGCTCACCAACCAGTGCCGAAGGCAATTCCTGAGGGTCTTTATCAAGCCCCAACAGCAGCACAACACTGAGTACGGCAAAGAGTGCCAGTGGAATAAAAAGTGCGACTCTGTTCATAAGCTCGGCACCATGCTCTCGTTGCTGTCTGCATTTTTGCGCTTGCGCCTATAGCGCTTATCCAAAGAGGCCAGCAGGCCACCCAGAGCAATCATCAACCCACCTAGCCAGATGCAGCGCACAAAAGGCTTCACCTGCAGCCGAATAGCCCAGGCTTGACCCGCCAAAGGCTCCGCTAGAGAGACATAGAGATCACGACTGAGGGCAGCATCAATGGCAGCTTCGGTCATCACCTGCCCGCCCGCTTTATAATTGCGCTTTTCCGGCAACATCACTGTGCTAAAGCCTGATTCAGACTGCACATTGATCTGTCCTCTGTAGGCAATAAAGTTAGGCCCTTGAACCTGCTCGACACCGGCAAACTCAAACTCATACTCAGCGACCTGCGCTGTGTCACCAGGCATCATGCGCACATCAATCTGGGCATCATAGATACTGCTTAGGCCTACACCGAGAATACAGACAGCCAAGCCTGTATGGGCGCAGACCATGCCCCAGTAACTGCCGGACAGGCGACCGATGCGACTCAGCTTGCCTCCCAGTTTGTCGGCTAGATCTTTTACCGTCATGGTAACCACCCAGAAAAACAGAATCAGGGTAAACACCGCGCCAAAGGAATAACTTTCCCAGGACATCTGCGGCGCTAAAAACAGCGGCAGCAGCAGGGCCGCGACGACAGAGATCAATCCAGGCACAACCCCTTTACTCAACAACAGCGAGGCATCGGTCTTTTTCCATCTGGTAAAGGCAGCAAATCCGACACTCAGCGCCAGACCAGACATTAGCGGCACAAAAAAGAAGTCAAAATAGGGAGGGCCAACAGAAATCTTACCCAGATCCAATACATCGGCCAGCAATGGGTACAGAGTCCCTACCAGAATCATCGCCATGGAACTGACCAGCAAGATATTATTGACCAGCAACATCATCTCTCTCGACCAGGCACCATAGCCAGCTGCCTTATGCATGGCCGGGCCGCGCAGGGCAAACAGCAGCAGTGAACCGCCAATAACCACAGCCAAAAAGGCCAAAATAAATACCCCTCGCTCAGGGTCACTGGCAAAGGCGTGTACCGAGGTCAAAATACCTGAACGAACCAAAAAGGTCCCCAGCAGACTCAGGGAGAAGGCAAAGATCGCCAGCAACAACGTCCAGCTGCGAAACACACCACGCTTCTCAGTCGCCGCAATACTATGCACCAGAGCCGTACCCACCAGCCAGGGCATAAATGACGCATTTTCTACCGGGTCCCAAAACCACCAGCCACCCCAGCCCAGTTCATAATAGGCCCACCAGCTACCTAAGGTGATACCTATGGTCAGAAAAACCCAGGCCAGATTAATCCAGGGTCGCGACCAGCGTGCCCAGGCACTGTCAAACTGACCACCGATCAGGGCAGCAATAGCAAAGGCAAAGGGCACAGCAAAACCCACATAGCCCATATACAACATGGGCGGATGCACAATAAGACCAAAATCCTGCAGTAGAGGATTGAGATCACCCCCCTCCAGCGGTGCCATGGGCAGAATGCGTTCAAACGGGTTGGAGGTCAGCAATAGAAATAGCGCAAACCCAACAGCAATAGCACCAAGTATAGATAGCACCCGGGCAGAAAACTGCAGAGGCAGATCGCGACTGAACATTGCCACAGCCGCAGACCAGCCAGCGAGTATCAATGCCCACAGCAACAGCGAACCCTCATGGGCACCCCAAACCGCACTAAATTTAAACCGGTCTGGGAGCAGAGTATTGGAGTTATTGGCCACATATCTGAGGGAGAAATCATCCAGCAAAAATGCATTGGCCAGGCAGGCAAAAGACAGCCCCATAAAAACAAACTGACCCACAGCCATGGAGCGGCCCAACTCCATCCAGCTGCGGTAAACATTAAAGGATCCAAGCATGGGCACCAGCGCCTGAACCACAGCAAAACACAGTGCAACAATTAAAGCCGCATGTCCCAACTCAGGGGTCATTGGGCTGATTCCTGTCGCTGTTTGCTCTCATGGGCGGCATTCATTGCTTCAGCCACCTCGGGAGGCGTGTAGTTCTCATCATGTTTAGCCAGCACTTCATTGGCTTGCAACACCAGGTATTCATCCAGCTTACCCGAGGCAATAGCAGCCTCACCCTCGGCAAACAGGTCGGGAAGAATACCGCCGTACTGCACATCCAATGTAGCCATACCATCGGTGACAGTAAACCGAACGTCCAGAGAGTCCGGTGAGCGCACCACAGAGCCGTCAACCACCATGCCGCCAGCCCTTATATTAACTGACTGGGGCGCTTCCCCGGCGGCAATCTGTGCCGGGGTATAAAAGTAATTGGCATTCTGACCAATCATATAAGCTATAAGTCCCACCACCAGAGAGGCGGCAACCACAATAAGAATCACCATCTGCAGGCGCTGTTTACGTATTGGGTGCATTATTGCTGTTTCTCCCCGGCCCCTTGGCGCCGCTGCTCCCGGAGCAACTGCCGGGCAATGGATTTTAAATTGGCGCGATGTAACTGCAATGGTCGCACCAACAGCCAGGCCATTACCAACAATGACACCAGCACAGCAGTCCAGACATATTGGCCATGGCCTGCCATCTCAAGCATCTGCTGAACAGTATCAAACTGAAATTTCATTATCCGGCCTCCCCTGCTGAGTCTTTATCAGCTTGCAATGCCAACTCGCAGACCCATGTCGCTTTGCGCTCTCGTTGTAATATCTCAGCGCGGGTAAATAAAATTAATGCCAGAGCATAGAAGCTGTAGAGGGCAACAATCATCAACAGCAGAGGCTGAAACATATCAATATGCATGCTCGGGGCTGAGGTGAACTTGATAGTCGCTGGCTGATGCAATGTGTACCACCAGTCCACAGACTTATAGATAATCGGGATATTGACTGTACCTACCAAAGCCAGAATAGCGCTGGCCTTATTGCCAGACTCCTGACTGTGAAAAGCGTATTGCAGCGCCAGCACCCCCAAATAAAGAAACAGCAAAATCAACATAGAGGTAATGCGTGCATCCCACACCCAGTAAGTTCCCCAAGTAGGCTTGCCCCAAACAGCGCCGGTAAACAGTGCCAAAAAGGTCAGTGCAGCGCCAATAGGAGCAGCTGATTTCATCACCATATAGCTAAGCTTCATTTTCCAGATCAAACCAATAGCACCGGCAATGGCCATCAGATAATAACCAGCCAGAGCTAGGAACGAGACTGGAACGTGAAGATAAATAATACGAAAACTATTGCCTTGCTTGGCATCCTGAGGCGCATAACCCAACCCCCAGACCAAACCAGCAGTTAATAACACCAGAGTCAGGGTCCACAGCCATGGCAGCCAGCGACTAGTGGTTTCATAAAACCAGCGCGGAGATCCGAGTCGATAAAACCATGTCCAATGCCTATTTGAAGCCATAATCTACAAAACCTTTAACATTAATTGCTGCTAACCAGCCTGAGCGCGCCAGCAATGGCCAATGGACAAAGCGCAATCGCTGCGCAGAGCATGGCCGCCAATATTGCCAGAGGCCCCAACCAGTTAAACCCATCCACCGCGGTCTGCACCGCAGCACTGCCGAAAATAATCACTGGTATATACAGAGGTATCACCAATATGGACAGCAGCAAACCACCTTTGCGTAAAGAAACAGTCAACGCGGCACCCACAGCACCAATCAGACTCAGGCAAGCTGTGCCCACAGCTAAACTGGCCATCATCGGCACCACGGCCACTGAGGGCAGAGACAGCATTAGACCAATCAGCGGCGACACCAATGTCAGAGGCAAACCTGTCATCAGCCAGTGGGCAGTGACCTTTCCCAGTACTGGCAGTGCCAGCAGTTGCGGGGCAATTAACATCTGCTCCAGAGAACCATCCTGGTGGTCTGCGGCAAACAGCCCCTCTGTCGACAGCAAGGTTGCCAATAGCGCCATCACCCAAATTATTCCTGGGGCCAGCTCCGCCAGTCGCCCCGGATCAGGACTTACGCCCAGAGGAATCAATATGGATACCAGTAAAAAGAACATCAACGGACTGGCCGCCTCCCCCAGTCGCCGGTAGGACAACAACAGATCGCGCTTTAAATAGGCAGTGAAACCTACATTGCTCATTGCTGTTGCTCCCGGTCTGAATGGGGCTCAAT
The DNA here is from genome assembly GCA_963969005.1 of uncultured Cellvibrionales bacterium. Classification (GTDB taxonomy): domain Bacteria; phylum Pseudomonadota; class Gammaproteobacteria; order Pseudomonadales; family Porticoccaceae; genus HTCC2207. Next base: position 18,685 of record CAXAJC010000017.1, read on the forward strand.
ACTGTATTTACGGACTTTATCCATAGCCAGATCTTGGTGGGTCGATAGCAATATGCAGCCACCAGCAGCCAGGTGACTGCCCATGCGCGCCTGCAAAATCCCTACACCCTGCTTATCAATCGCGGTAAATGGCTCGTCCAGATACCAGATCTTGGACCCAGAAGTGAATAGTCGCGCCAGAGCCACCCGCCTGTGTTGCCCGGCAGACAGGCTGTAACAGGGCACATCTTCATAGCCCCGCAGCCCAACCTCGGCCAGGGCCGCATCAATCTCAGAGGCAGTGGTGGTTGCAGGACTCATCCAGCGCAGATTTTCCTCTGCACTGAGAGTCATCTTCACCGCCGGTTGGTGGCCAATATAAAGAATGCTGGCCAGATACTCATAATGGCAATCAGCAATATTATCGCCGCTGAATAAAATCGAGCCAGATGTGGGCTGCAGCGCACTGGTCAACAGTCTTATCAATGTGGTTTTACCAGCACCATTGGGGCCCTCAATCTGCACAATATCCCCCGCCTCAATATTGAAACTGACGGGTTCAAAGATATTACAGTCGTCACGTTCAAAGACCAGGCGATCAACCGATAAGAGGGGCGTTTTGGGCAACAGATAATTCCGCGGTCTGGTTAGTTTTTGCGGCTGGGATTGTAGCAAAATTCAGGCGCGAAATGTTGGCTTTCATGGATTTAAATGGCAGCGGACAAGCCGTGGGGATCAGCAACAGTCTCAGTCAAAATCATCATCAAAGTCAAAGTCGTAATCCTGAACCTGCTTCTGGACTCGGGCCTCCTCAAGCTTTAACTCAAGACGACGCCTTGACTCCAGCTTCACCTGAGCTTGCTGTTTGTCGGTCAGACTAGACTCCTCAGCCATCGCTGATTCCTCTATACCCCCGTCATCATTTAGCTCATCGAGATCATCGCCCATCACTCAACCTCAGGTTCACACCCTAACAACTTCCAGTTACGGATAATTACGGTACCACGCGAAAAATAAGTGCAAAATAATCAATCGTCAAGAAAATAAAATAGTCGAGGAATCTACTGTCTGGTCACCAGTCAAACCAGATGGGTTAACCAAACGTAAAACTCACCGTCACAATAAAGCAGTCAGGTTATTGGAGAAAGCCCGTGAATAACTCAGTTTTTAAACGGCCAGCCAGGGCTCTGGCCACATTACTAGTGCTGTTTGGCTTCAGTCAGACCAGCATTGCTGAGCAGCAAGAGGCCATCTTTGCCGGCGGTTGTTTCTGGTGCATAGAGAGTGACTTTGAAAAACTCGACGGCGTTAGCGCGGCGGTCTCTGGCTATATTGGTGGTCAAATTGCCAACCCCAGTTACAAACAGGTGTCATCTGGCAAGTCCGGTCATACTGAAGCGGTCAAAATAACCTTTGATACCCAAACCATCAGCTACAAAGAGCTGTTGGCACATTTTTGGGTTAATATTGACCCTCTGGATGGTGATGGGCAATTCTGTGATCGCGGCCCCCAGTACCGCAGTGAGCTGTTTTATCTCAGCGGCAAACAGCAGCAGGAAGCCCAGCAATCTCTAGATCAACTCAGTGCCAGCGGTATCCTAAAAGGAAGTATCAAGACCAGAATAACCGCGGCCAGCACATTCTATCTGGCTGAAGACTATCATCAGGATTACTACAAAAAGAACTCCACACGCTACAACTACTATCGCTGGAGCTGCGGTCGCGACAAGAGACTAATGCAGCTGTGGGGTGCTAAAAAAGACTAGCGCTAAACTCTAATGCACCACTAACGCATCGGCCTTCACATTCATAGGGCAAGTGGCAACCCATAGCAGGTGCCAGCATCCTGTCTACAGTTTAGATTGAGCTCACATCCAGCCCGCCCTACAATGCGTAAAACCATTGGAATCAACAATGAAAATCTACCTAGTTGGCGGCGCTGTTCGCGATAAATTGCTCGACTACCCCAGTGATGAAAATGACTGGGTGGTTGTGGGTGGCTCACCACAAGAGATGATCGACCAGGGCTTTCAGCCTGTTGGTCAAGACTTTCCGGTGTTTATCAACCCCAAAACCGGCGAGGAATACGCCCTGGCCCGCACCGAGCGAAAATCTGGACATGGCTATCAGGGCTTCAGCTTTTATACCGCACCAGATATCAGCCTCGAAGACGATCTGGTTCGCCGGGATCTGACTATTAACGCGATGGCGGAGGACGAGGACGGCCAGATTATTGACCCCTATGGCGGCCTGCAAGATCTCAACGACAAGATGCTGCGCCATGTGTCCGACGCCTTTATCGAAGATCCTCTGCGCATTTTACGTGTGGCGCGCTTCGCTGCCCGCTATCATCATTTGGGCTTTACCATAGCGCCAGAGACAATGAGCCTGATGCAAAACCTGGTTCGCTCCGGTGAACTTGCCCATCTGGTAGCGGAGCGCCTGTGGAAGGAAACCGAGCGCGCGCTCTGTGAGCGTTCGCCAGACATCTTTATTCAGGTGCTGCGGGACTGCGGTGCTCTGGCCGAGCTATTTCCTGAAGTGGAAAAGCTGTTTGGTGTTCCCCAGCGCGCCGACTACCATCCAGAGGTCGATACCGGCATACATACATTGATGTCGTTGCAACAGGCCGCCAGACTCTCCAACTGTGCCAAGGTGCGATTTTCTGTGCTGGTCCATGATCTGGGCAAAGGCATTACTCCTGATGACGTGCTCCCCAGCCACAAAGGCCACGAAGCCCGAGGCCTGCCACTGGTCAAAGACGTCTGTGATCGCCTTAAGGTGCCCAATGAGCATCGCCAGCTGGCCATGGTGGTCACTGAATTTCATCTGCTGTGCCACAAAGCACAGGAGCTGCGCCCAGAAACCATTTTAAAGCTGCTGAAAGGTCTTGGGGCATTAAAATCCGCAGAGCGATTTGAGGACTTTTTGCTCTGCTGCGAAGCAGATGCAAGGGGACGCACAGGTTTTGAAGATCGAGACTATCCCTCCTCAGATTATTTGCGCCAGGCACGACAGGTGGTGATCAACACCGATATCTCAGACCTTCTTAACGCCGGTGTTAGCGGTGCAGAGATTGGCCATCAACTAAGCCTGCGACAGACAGCCAAACTCACTGAATTCAAACAAAATTACCCGACATCCCAGGCATAACTATGAATCAACAAGATCTGCAAGTGGTACTGATAACAGGCGCCGCAAGACGTATAGGCGCAGTCACTGCCCAGCTGTTTCACGAGGCTGGTTACACAGTGGTTATTCATTACAATAATTCCGCTTCCGCCGCTGACAGGCTCTGCGAACAACTTAATGCCCAGCGCCCGGACAGCTGCCTGCTGGTGCAAACCGATCTCAATGATATGGCCGCGCTGGATAAGATTACCAATTTAATCACCAACCTGGGGCGTCTTGATGTACTGATCAACAATGCCTCAAGCTTTTACCCTACCCCATTGGAAAACTGTGACGATCAGCAGTGGAATGACCTGATTAACAGCAATCTTAAAGGGCCGTTCTTTCTATCCCAGAAACTAGCGCCAATGCTTATTAAAGCCCAGGGGGCCATTGTTAATATCTCGGATATGCATGCCCGTCAGGCGCTTAGCGACCACCCCATCTATACAATTGCCAAAGCCGGCAATATTGCCATGACCAAATCAATGGCCAAAGATCTAGGTCCCCATGTTCGAGTCAACAGCGTTGCTCCCGGAGCCATTTTGTGGCCGGAGCATGAACAGGATGATGT
>CAXAJC010000018.1:0-21714 GCA_963969005.1 uncultured Cellvibrionales bacterium
GGTGGTTAATTCTTACCGCTCCTGTATACAGGTGGTGATCCCGGCCTTTAGCCGCTTTATGCGCCATATTGTCGACAATGCCCAGGGTGGTTCTGTGTTCCACTGTTCTGCCGGCAAAGATCGCACGGGCATGGCGGCGGCGCTGATACTCTCGGCTCTGGATGTGCCCAGACAGACGATTATTGACGATTATATGCTTACCCTTGAGCATTATGATTCGTCGCGCTTGATTGATATTGTCGAAGGCCATCTACGTGATGCCAAGGTGGAAAAATGGGATCGATCCTGGTTGATCCCCTACTGTTCAGTGCATGAGGATAATATTGTTGCCTTTCTCGAGGCTATTGACGCCGAGTACGGGGACGTTAAAAATTATCTGATTAATGCCCTTGGATTATCTCAGGCTGATCTGGACCTGATGCAAGACAGCTTTTTGCATCCCTGATGGGCTATAATGCCGAGCATTGCAGATAAGCGGCAGTAAAGGTAGATAACCATGACCAAAAAGTCAGCAGCAGAAGAGAAGATCGTAGAGCTTAAGAACTCAGCCTCTGGCGAGAGCCCGGTGCGGCGCAAAGGTATTTATCTGCTGCCCAACCTTCTCACCACGGGTGCGCTTTTTGCCGGCTTTTATGCGGTGCTTTCAGGCTTTAGTGGCAAGTATGAGCTGGCGGCAATTGCAATTTTCACGGCGATGGTTTTTGATGGTCTGGATGGTCGCGTGGCACGCATGACCAACACCCAGAGTGCCTTTGGTGTGCAGTACGACAGCCTCTCGGATATGGTGTCTTTTGGTGTTGCACCTGCGGTCGTGGCCTACGGTTGGGGTGTGAGTGATCTCGGTACATTGGGTCTGGCTGCTGCCTTTGTCTATGCTTCCTGCGGGGCGCTGCGCCTGGCACGGTTTAATGTTCAGGCTGAGTCCTCCGATAACAAAGTCTTTACCGGTTTGCCGAGTCCAGCTGCTGCTGCTCTGGTGGCTGGGTTTGTCTGGTCCACCTATAGTATGGAACCCTCTGTTGGCCTGTCTGTGTTGGGGGCTATTTTGACAGCCGCTGCCGGACTGCTAATGGTGTCTAACTTCAAGTACCCAAGCTTTAAAGAAATTGATATGCGCGGCAAGGTGCCATTTATTGCCATTCTCTCTGTGGCGATGGTGTTTGTGGTTATTACCATTGATCCACCGCGGATTCTGTTCGCGATGGCCATGGTGTTTAGCTTTTCTGCCCCGGTTATCTGGTTGGCGAAGAGGCTGGGCTTTGCTTTTCCGGGTAAGGACTAATCGAAAGCCCGAATAGAAAGATATAATAGAAAGGCCTGATGCATCGGATTATTCCAATTACCCTTGGCATTGGGGCTAAAAACTGTTTGAATGTGAGACATGAATAACTACAGCAACAGGTTTATCGCCAACAGCAGCACTCTGTCTGCTGCGTCTGCTCGTGGTCTACTTCTCCTGCCCTGAGGGGCATCTATCGTTACACCTCATCCAAAAATTTCGTGCAGCGCATAAACATGCGTTGAATTTCGTCCCCTGCAGGGGGAAAATACAGTTTGATTTAAAGTGCCGTTGAGAACAGTCTCGGCGACATAGAGGGAAGATCATGAGTTCAAAAGATAAATTAGTTATTTTTGACACCACATTGCGCGACGGTGAGCAGAGCCCCGGTGCGTCGATGACCAAAGATGAAAAAGTCCGCATTGCCAAGGCTCTGGAAAAAATGCGAGTCGATGTGATCGAAGCGGGTTTTGCTATCTCCAGCCAGGGAGATTTTGAGGCGGTGCAGGCAATTGCCAACACTATTACCGAAAGTCGTATCTGTAGTCTTTCCCGAGCGGTCAGTGGTGATATTGAGCGGGCTGCGGAGGCGTTGGCTGGTGCCAATGCCGGGCGCATCCATACCTTTATAGCGACCTCCCCAATTCATATGAAACACAAGCTGCAAATGGAACCTGATCAGGTTCTGGAACAGGCTGTGGGAGCGGTAAAAATTGCCCGTGGCCTGATTGATGATGTCGAGTTTTCACTTGAAGATGCCAGTCGCACAGAGTTTGAATTTATGTGCCGCATCACTGAGGCGGTGATCAATGCCGGTGCGCGGACAATTAATCTGCCAGATACTGTGGGTTATTCGGACCCTGGTGAATATGGGGCAATGATTGAGCGCCTGTTAAACACTGTGCCCAATGCAGATAAAGCGATCTTCTCGGTCCATTGCCACAATGATTTGGGTCTGGCTGTGGCCAATAGCCTGAGCGCAGTGCAGGCTGGTGCCCGTCAGGTTGAGTGTACCATCAATGGTCTGGGTGAGCGGGCGGGCAATGCGTCCCTTGAAGAGTTGGTAATGGCGATTCGCACCAGAAAGGATGTGTTTCCGGTAACCACCGATATAGACACTGTGCATATAGTGCCAACTTCGCGTCTGGTTTCCAGTATTACTGGTTTCCCGGTGCAGCCCAACAAGGCCATTGTTGGCGCCAATGCCTTTGCTCATGAATCCGGTATTCATCAGGATGGCATTTTAAAATTCCGTGAAACCTACGAAATTATGAAGGCGGAAGATGTCGGTTGGAGTACCAATAAACTGTCTCTGGGTAAACTGTCTGGGCGTGCCGCCTTTGCCGCCCGTCTTGAAGAGCTGGGCATTAACTTCGACAGCAAAGAAGAGTTTAATCAGGCCTTTGTGCGCTTTAAAGAATTGGCGGACAAGAAGCGTGAGATCTTTGATGAAGATCTGCAGGCGCTGGTCTCCGATGTGCAAATGGGCACCGAAGACGATGCATTGACCGTCACTGATTTGGAAGTGGTAAGCAAAAGTGGTCAGTCACCCCATGCCAAAATCGGGATTCGCTACCATGATAAGGACCACAGTTCTGAAGCCAACGGTGATGGTGCTGTGGATGCGATTTTTAATGCCATTGAGAAACTGGTAAATAGCGAAACCAACTTGCAGCTGTATTCAGTGAATGCGGTAACTCAGGGTACTGATTCCCAGGGTGAAGTCACTGTGCGGCTGGAGAAGGATGGCCGCATTATCAATGGTCAGGGTGCTGATACGGATATTCTTTTGGCCAGTGCCAAGGCCTATGTCAATGCGCTCACCCTGATGCGCAATCCCGGACGCTTACACCCGCAGCTCGGCGGGGTCTAATGGTTAACGGGCTGCGCAACCACTACTTGCAAAAATTGGGCATTGTTCAATATGTGGGCAAGGATTTGCCAGTGGTTGCGCCAGCTGCTGCACCAGCTACGGGAGCATCTGGCACTGCGACTGAGATCGGCAGCAGTGCTGACAAACAGCGCAGGTCCAAAGCCGAGCTGGTCAATGTCGGGCTTGGAAATACGCCACCCGAGGAGACTAAGCCAATCGCGCCATCTGATTCCGTGGCTGCACCTGTAGCGCCACAAAAAGAAAGGGCTCCAGCAAAAACTGAAATCCTGCAACCAGTGGAAGATATTAATCTGCAGTTTGCGCTGTGGCAGGCCAGTGAAAAACTTCTGGTGTGCAGTTCCATCGATGAACAGCTGCCCGATCCGGCGCAGATCCTGTTGCTCGACAACATTCTGCTGGCCATGGGGCAGGGCGGTGGCCCATTGCCCCAGATGGAACTGGTTGAATGGCCTCCCCATGCGAATATGAAGGGTGATGAAGCAGAAGTGCGCGGGTTTCTCGCCACTATGCTCAAGGCCAGAGTTGACAGCAAAGGCGCTGAGCAGGTGTTGCTGTTGGGTGATCTGGCGGCCCATTGGCTGTTGAATAAGGAACAGCGGGGCGCGGTGAGCAATGGCCAGGTGGATATTATGGGTCAGGTGACTGCGCTGCTGGTGCCATCATTACAGGATATGATGGATAAGCCGGAGTGCAAACGTCAAACCTGGCAGACCATTCGTTATCTCTCCCCCATGCGCCAAGTCCACAAAGCAGACTCTTGATCAGCCATTATTCGATTCGCCATATGCAGCCTGCCGATCTGGATCAGGTCTGTGCTATTGAGTTATCTACATCAGCTTCAGCTTGGAGCAAACAACAGTTTCAACAGAGTTTGGATTCTGGTTATGTGTTGGTAGCGAAGAATAATGTGCTGGGTTTTGCCGTTGTTGCCACTGTGCTGGATCAGGCTGAGCTGCACAATATTGCTATCGACTCGGCTTTACAGGGCAAGGGTCTGGGTCGCCATTTGCTTGACAGGATGATTCAACAGCTGCCTGCTGAGGTTAAAAACCTCTATCTGGAGGTAAGGGTCTCCAATATTCCAGCCATCAGGCTTTATCAGCAGACAGGTTTTGTGCAGATTGCCGAGCGACGAGATTATTACAAAACAGAATTTGGTCGCGAAGATGCATTGATTATGGGATTGCAAATGGATGCCGCCGAAGGCTGAAGTTTGTTATCCTTGGGTGATACTTTATAAAGGAACATGTAATGGATATGCAGATGCTTTACTGGCACTGGCTGGTGTTTGGAATTTTATTGGTAATCGCGGAGATATTTATCCCCAGCTTTACCATTATGTGGTTTGGCCTGGGCGCTATTCTGGTGGGGCTGGTGAGTCTGGTGGTGGATATGAGTTTTAACTGGCAGGTACTGCTGTGGACCTTGTCTTCTGTGGGTTTTACCCTGATCTGGTTTATGCTGATTAAACCGAAGCTGGCTGACCGCAATCAACAGGGGTTAGCCAGTGAGTCGGCGATTGGCGAAGCTGGTCAGGTGATCAAGCTGCCCACGGATACTAGCAATGGCAAAATGCGTTTTAGCACGCCGATACTGGGTTATGAGGAATGGGAGTTCTCCTGTGACAGCGACGTTACTCTGGGTGACCGCCTGCATATCAAAGAGATTTCAGAAAATGTTTTGGTAGTTACCAAACTTGATTAAGTAAAACGAGGGAGATATAAGATGGAAGGTTTGTTTGTTGTTGTTGCGGTTTTCTTGTTGGTCATTATTACTCTTTACAAAGGCATTCGCCTTGTGCCACAGGGATCTAAATGGGTGGTGCAGCGTCTGGGTAAATACCACGGTTCTCTGAACCCTGGGCTCAATATTATTGTTCCCTATATCGATGATGTTTCATTCAAAATTACCACCAAAGATATTGTTCTGGATATTCCCTCTCAGGAAGTGATTACTCTGGATAATGTGGTGATCATTGCCAATGCTGTGGCCTATATCAATATTGTTAGCCCTGAGAAGGCGGTCTACGGAGTTGAAGACTATGAGCTGGCTATTCGTACATTGGTTCAGACTTCACTGCGTTCTATTGTGGGTGAGATGGCGCTGGACGATGCCTTGTCTTCCAGAGACCAGATCAAGGCCAAGCTTAAGGATTCGATTTCAGATGATATTGCCGACTGGGGTATTACCCTGAAGACTGTAGAGATTCAGGATATTAATCCCAGTGGCACCATGCAGCAGGCTATGGAAGAACAGGCGGCAGCAGAGCGTCAACGCCGTGCCACAGTGACTCGCGCCGATGGTGAAAAGACCGCGGCAATTCTTGAGGCCGATGGCCGTCTGGAGGCTTCGCGCCGAGATGCTGAGGCCCAGGTAGTGCTGGCTGAAGCCACCAAGAGCGCACTGACCAAGGTCAATGACGCGATTCAGGACAAAGAGTTGCCGGCGATGTACCTGCTGGGAGAGCAATATATAGAGGCTATGAAGACCATGTCCAGCTCTCCCAATTCGAAGCTGGTGGTATTGCCTGCCGACTTGCCAGCAGCGGTTCGCGGGATTATGAATAACGCCAAGTAACGGTCAAGCAAAGTAACTGTCAACCAAATTGGCTAACAGGCGTTTGGTTAACGAGATCTATTAATGGCCAAGGAAAATACCATGCCTAAATTATGCCTGTCAGTTGTTGTTGTCCTGTTTCTCTCTGGTTGTGCCAATGGCCATCGCTATGGCGCGCCGGAGAAAGTGATTGTTGATACGCTGGGTGTTGATCCCTACGAATACCAGGTCGATCTTGCGGACTGTGAAGACTATGCCGCCCAGATCAATGTGACCGAGCGCACGGTTGAAGGCGCTGTTGAAGGCGCAGTGGTTGGTGGTGTTCTTGGGGCGGTGCTGGGCAACCATGAAACTGCAGAACGTAGCGCTGGTGCCGGTGCTGTGTTGGGCGGAGTAAAATCCAATAAGCGCAGTCGCCGAGAGCAGGATCGTATTGTTCGACGATGCCTGAAAGGTCGAGGCTATAGGGTTCTTAATTAAGGACTTTTTATTACAAGCCTGGCTGAAGGCTCTGTATTTCTAAAACTGCGGTTAGTTTTTTACTGGCCGCTTTTGCAGTTTTCTCTGCAATGTTCTGCGATGCATACCCAGACTTCTTGCGGTGGCAGAAATATTTCCCTGATTCTCATTTAGCACCCGCTGAATATGTTCCCATTCTAGTCGATTTACCGAGGGGGGAGAGTCCTCCATTGGCACTTGGGCATTGGCCTCTGTATTTTCAAAGGCGGCAACAATCTCATCCGCTGAAGCTGGTTTGCACAGGTAGTTAATGGCGCCGAGTTTAATGGCTTCCACTGCGGTAGAAATACTGGAGTAACCGGTCAGAATCAGAATATCCATCTGTGGCTGCAGCTGCTTGAGCTGCTGAAGTATTGATAGCCCGGATTCCTGTTCCAGTTTTAGATCCAGTATCACCCGATCAAAGTTGGCAGCCGAGCACTGAGCTGCGGCCTGTTCACCGTTGCTGGCGCAGGCCACGGAATTACCGCGACGGGTTAGGGCTCGCTCCAATATGGCGCTAAAGGTGCCATCATCATCTACCAGCAGATAATTCATTGGGCGCCATCTGAGGCAGACTTGTTATTTAAGGGCAATATTATCTCTGTGATGGTGCCACCCTCTGGAGCATTTTGCAGGCTGACTGTGCCGCCAAATCTGGTCAGGGTAGCGCGGGATAAAAAAAGCCCCAGCCCCAATCCATCGGCCTTGTTGGTAACAAATGCCTGTCCCAGATTTTCTATTTTGTCCGCGTCCAAACCAGTGCCATAGTCGCGAATACTGATGTGGGCCTGATCATTGTCCCAGTCCACATTGATATCCGTATTGTGGGGGCTGGCATCTGCAGCATTGTTAAGCAGATTAATAATCGACTGGTCGACGGTGGGGTGAAAGCTGGCGCTCTGTTCCCTGTCGGCCATGGTGATATTGGCGTTTACCTTGGGCCGCATCAATAGCCAGCGCTCTAGTAAGCCGGAGAAATAGGCCTGCAGTAATTGTGGCTGTTGCTGTTGATGCTGAGATTGTTCGGCAGTCATCAGTAGCTGTTTTAAGGTGGTTTTGCACAGTTCCAGCTGTTGGTTAAGCAGTTGCAGGTCTGCTTCTGAATGTTTGGATTGGGCCGTCATTTCATCCACTAACAGTTTCATGGTGTTTAATGGTGTGCCCAGTTCGTGCGCTGTGCCTGCAGCCAAGGTGCCCACTGCCAGCAATTGTTCGTCACGCAGTTGGGCTTCCCGCTGCTCGGCAATCTGCTGTTGCTGCAATTTTAAGGCGTTGGCCATTCGGCTGATAAAGTAGGTGATAATTAATGCGCTAATGGCAAAGTTGGCCCACATGCCAAGAATATGCAAATTGTTGCTGCTGGTCTGATGATGCCCATGACCACTGGGGGCGAGGGCGGCAATGGCCACAAAATAGTTGAGCAGCAGGCTATAGCTCAGCAGGGCGGCCAGGCCAATAAGGATGCTGTAGTGTCGGGGCAGGGTAATGGCAGCAATACTGATGGGAATCAGATAGTAGGAGATAAACGGATTGGAGGCGCCGCCGCTAAAGTACATTAGCATCGAGAAGAAAAATATATCCGCCAGCAGATGGATAAAAAATTCTCGCTGGGTAATGGGAATGCTCAGTCTGCTGCGCAACCAGCCTGCCACAGTGACTGAGGCATAGATTGCCAGCACTAGGGCAATGGCTTCTGTGGGCAGCCCTATGGGGTTGATCGAGGTAAAAAAGACCAGCGCCAGCAACTGCCCGAGCAGAGCCACACCGCGAATAATACTGAGGCGGTTAAGGTTCTGTCGGGCGGTTAAATGGGTTTGATAGATACCATGTTCTGTCATAGGCAAATGGTATCAGAAATTCTGCCTTACCAGTTGATTTGCACTGCGATATAAAGGTTTCTGCCATTATCCAGTATCCCAGAATACAGGGCAATATCACTGCCCGTGGCGCGGTTGAGACTGCTGAGATGGTTGACCATCAGGCGATCAAACAGAAAAGCAGGCTCTGGGAATGGTGCGCAGCAGTTCGGCGGCATCTGGTTTGGCGAAAAGCTCTGTGTTTGAGGCTACAGAGATCTGGGAAACCGGCGGATAGGCTTGTACTTTAATTTAATTAATATTTTGGCTGTGAATCAGTAAAAAGCTAGTGGCGCAAATAAACGCAGATATCATGTTTAAAAACCTATTAGCAGGAGAAATTTAGGACGGGAGCTAAAAGTAATTGCGGGTTTAATCCATGTGATAAATTGTCGCATCTGGCCTGTGGTGACTGGATCACAAAGCAGTTACCATGGCGGGCAATAAGCCTAATGAGTGTGAGTTATGGAACCAGCCTCCGATGATATGCAGGAAAACCTTGATCGCCTGATTGTGGAATGTCTTGAAAATGGCTGTGTCTGGGGTCTGCAGGATAACAGCGACAACTGGGCGCTGGTGGGCTCAGCGGAGAATGACAGTATCGATGTGATGCCGTTCTGGTCTGATCAGCGGCTGGCTCAGGTCCTGTGCAATGGCGACTGGGATATTTATCGGCCTGTAGCCATTGAGTTGGAGGAGTTCCTCGATGACTGGCTGCCGGGCATGCATACAGATGTGCTGATGGTAGGGATCAACTGGAATGAAGCCCTTGAGGGTCAGGAAATGGAGCCTCTTGATCTGTTGGAAGAGTTTGAGTCGGAGCTGGATTAAGTTGCCGAGCACTTGAACTATGGGTTTGCACTGGCTGAGTACTTGCATCTTCCCGGTCAGCGCGCCCTTGACCTGAGCCCCAAACCCATTAGTATGCGCGGCTTATCTAAACCGTGCCGGGCAAGTTATGTTTCTTGATAATTTTTACAATCAGAATCAATTAGAGTTAACCATCAGTGCCGAGCAGGGCAGTAGCTTTGCCAAGTCCATCAGCAATGACTTTAATCCGATCCATGATCCGGGTAGCAAGCGCTTCTGTGTGCCCGGGGATTTGCTTTTTGCTCTGGTGCTGCAGCGCTACGGTCTGAGCCAGAATATGACATTTAACTTTGCGGGCATGGTAGGCGGAGATACTGGCCTGCTGTTTCCCCCGGCCCCTGGAGATCAGTTTGAGATTGTGGATGGCCGAGATAAACCCTATCTGCAGGTCAGCCGCAGCGGTGAAACGGTTAATAACCAGCAAATAATAGAGCAACTGGTGAGACACTATGTGGTGTTTTCCGGGCAGAACTTTCCCCATTTGCTGGTGCCATTAATGGCTGAGCATCAGGTGATGATTAATCCTCAGCGTCCGCTGGTGATCTATGAGTCTATGTCTCTGCACCTTGATACTCTGGATCTGACCGCACCAACGGTGGCGTTGGCTGGTACCAGCCTTGAAGTTAATGGCAAGCGCGGTGATGCAGAATTTCAGTTCCACCTTGTGGATAAGGGCGAAACCGTGGGTTGCGGTGTGAAGACGTTAATTCTTAGCGGCCTGCGGGAATACCAGCAAGCCGCTATTGATAGCATGATTGCCGAGTACTCAGCCCGCCAAAATACCCTTTAGGAAATGCCCGGTGTGGGAGCCTATGACTTTGGCGACGTCCTCCGGGGTGCCGCTGGCGACAATCTGTCCACCTCCTGAACCTCCCTCTGGACCTAAATCTACAATCCAGTCTGCGGTCTTGATCACATCGAGATTATGCTCAATCACCACCACTGTGTTGCCATGGTCCCGCAGGCGATGAAGCACGGCTAATAGTTGCTCGATATCATGGAAGTGCAGGCCTGTGGTTGGCTCGTCAAGAATATACAGAGTCTTGCCTGTATCCCGTTTGGAGAGTTCCTTGGACAGTTTGACCCGCTGGGCCTCACCGCCAGATAAGGTAGTGGCTGACTGGCCGAGGCTGATATAGGACAGGCCCACGTCAATCAATGTTTGCAACTTGCGGGCAATGGCTGGAATAGCGTCGAAGAATTCTCTGGCATCTTCAATGGTCATCTCCAAAACCTGATGGATATTCTTGCCTTTAAAGTGCACATCCAGAGTCTCGCGGTTGTAGCGCTTGCCTTTGCACACATCGCAGGGCACATAGACATCAGGCAAAAAGTGCATCTCGACTTTGGTTACACCATCCCCCTGACAGGCTTCACAGCGACCACCTTTAACATTAAAACTAAAGCGCCCCGGGTTATAGCCTCGTGAACGGGCTTCCTGAGTGCCGGCAAATAACTCCCGCACCGGGGTAAAAATACCTGTGTAGGTAGCGGGGTTGGAGCGCGGGGTGCGGCCAATGGGACTCTGGTTGATGTCGATGCACTTATCCAGATGGCTGAGGCCGGTAATTTTGCTGTGGGCCGCGGGCTTTAATGTGGTGGCCTTGTTGAGGGCCACTGCAGCTGCCGGGTAGAGGGTTTCATTGATCAAAGTGGACTTGCCTGAGCCGGACACACCGGTGATACAGGTGAATACGCCCAGGGGAATCTGCAGATCGATATTTTGCAGGTTATTGCCTGAGGCACCGGTGATGCTGAGCATTTTGCCTTTGCCCTTGTTGCGCTGTTTCGGAATAACAATGCCCCGTTTGCCAGACATAAACTGCCCGGTGATGGAATTCTTGTTGGCCTTGATCTGCTTGGCGGTACCTTCGGCAACGATCTCACCACCATGGATACCGGCTCCCGGGCCTATATCGATAATATGGTCGGCCGAGGCGATAGCGTCTTCATCATGTTCAACCACAATCACTGTATTGCCCAGATCACGCAGGCGAATCAATGTTTTCAGTAGTCGCTCATTATCGCGCTGGTGCAGGCCAATGGAAGGCTCATCGAGAATATACATGACCCCCACCAGACCGGCACCGATCTGGCTGGCCAGTCTAATACGCTGGGCTTCACCACCGGACAGGGTGTCGGCACTGCGGTTTAATGACAGATAGTTAAGACCTACATCAACCAGGAAGTTAAACCGCTGGCGGATCTCTTTGATAATTTTCTCGGCAATCTCTCCCTGGCGCCCGGGTAGATCCAGGTTTTCAAAGTAGTCGCTGCAGTCGCCCACAGGCATGCACACAATATCTTCAATACGACGATCGTCGATAAAGACATTGCGGGCAGATTTGCGCAGGCGTGTGCCCGAGCATTCCGGGCAGTTGGAGGTGGCCATATATTTGGTCAGTTCTTCCCGGACCGAGTTGGACTCAGTCTCCCGGTAGCGGCGTTCCATATTGTGGATAACCCCTTCGAACTTGTGCTCACGGCGGAAGACTGTGCCGCGATCATTGACATAGTTAAAGGTAATTTCTTCGTCATCACTGCCAAACAGGATTTTTTGCTGGTGTATGGCTGAGAGTTTTTCCCAGGGCTGGTCTATATCAAAGCCGTAGTGCTCGGCAAGACTGGTGAGCATATTGTAATAAAATAATGTGCGGCGATCCCAGCCGCGAATGGCGCCCTCGGAGATAGAAGCCTCTGGATGCTGAATTACCCGGTCAATATCAAAAAACTGATGCACACCCAGACCATCACAGGTAGGACAGGCGCCAGCCGGGTTATTAAACGAGAACAGTCTGGGTTCCAGTTCATTAAGGCTGTAGTTACAGATTGGGCAGGCAAACTTGGCGCTGA
The DNA here is from genome assembly GCA_963969005.1 of uncultured Cellvibrionales bacterium. GTDB lineage: Bacteria > Pseudomonadota > Gammaproteobacteria > Pseudomonadales > Porticoccaceae > HTCC2207. The sequence goes on from CAXAJC010000018.1 coordinate 11,810, forward strand.
GAATCTGATCTGGCTGGTCGCCATCCATATGGCTGATCATTGCCAGGCCCTCTGCCAGAGCTAGGGCAGTTTCAAAGGATTCAGCCAGACGCAGGCCTATATCTGCTTTGACTTTAAAGCGATCCACAACCACTTCAATGGTATGTTTTTTCTTTTTATCCAGAGCCGGGGCTTCGTCCAGATCACAGACCAGTCCGTCAATTCTGGCGCGAATAAAGCCTTGGCGGCGCAGACTTTCAAACAGGTGCAGGTGCTCGCCTTTACGATCTTTAATCACCGGTGCCAGCAGCATCAGTTTACTGCCCTCAGGCATAGCCAGTACCTGGTCGACCATCTGACTTACAGTCTGGGCATTCAGTGGCTGGCCATGGTCCGGGCAGCGGGGTTCACCGGCCCGGGCAAATAGCAGGCGCAGATAATCATAGATTTCGGTGATGGTGCCCACGGTTGAGCGGGGGTTGTGGGAGGTAGACTTCTGTTCGATGGAGATAGCTGGCGACAGCCCTTCCACATGGTCAACATCTGGTTTTTCCATCATCGATAGAAATTGACGCGCATAGGTAGACAGGGACTCCACATAGCGCCGCTGTCCCTCTGCATACAACGTATCAAAAGCCAGAGATGATTTGCCTGAACCCGACAGGCCGGTAATTACGATCAGCTTGTCACGGGGAATATCAAGATCAATATTTTTAAGATTGTGGGTGCGTGCGCCGCGAACCTGAATGGTATCCATTGATGCTTCTTATCTCTGAGTTAAACCAATAATTATAGAGCCCATCTGCGAGCTTGGGCAAAATCAATTGATATTTATTTAAATGCCTGAGGAGAGAATACGGCCTAGATCCAGCGGCAGACCCTTATTGGAAAATAATTGTGATAATTATTTTCGCCGCTGCGCTGCGCTGCTAAACTAAGGCTTTCTACCACCTGACAGATTTGATACCGCCTTGAGCCAACCTCCCCAATCCAGCGCGCCTTTTTCGGCCATAGAACGCCGTGCCGTGGCCTCTCTCGCCAGCCTCTATGGCTTTCGCATGCTCGGCCTGTTTATGGTGCTGCCTGTGTTGGCGCTGTATCAGCACCAGTATGCCGGTGCCAGTCCTCTGTTGCTTGGCTTGGCGCTGGGTATCTATGGTCTGACCCAGGCTGTACTGCAAATTCCCCTTGGCTTGCTGTCGGACAAAATTGGCCGACGCCCGGTGATTGTGGCTGGCTTGCTGATGTTTGTGCTCGGCAGTCTGGTGGCGGCAATGGCCGACACTATGATTGGACTGGTAATAGGTCGCGGACTTCAGGGTATGGGGGCAATTGCCAGCACCTTGATGGCCATGGTGACAGATCTGACATCTGAGGAAAAGCGCACTGTGGCTATGGCCAGCATTGGTGCCAGTATAGGCCTGTCATTTATTTTGGCTATGATTGTTGGCCCGTTGGTGGCGGCCGCGATGGGGCTGTCGGGGATCTTCTGGTTGACGGCTCTGTTGGGTGTGGCGGGGATAGGGATCTTTTTGCGTTTTGTTCCCAATGTGGTCAGCAGTCATAAGAATCGGGAAACTCGGGCAGATCTCAGTCAGATTGGCAGCTTGCTGCGGGAGCCTACGTTGATGCGCTTGAACGTTGGTGTTTTTGCCCTGCATCTGGCCCTCATGGCGGCCTTTGTGGTGATACCAGATATTCTGGCCAATGAGCTGGGGCTGGGGAGCGATCAACTGTGGTGGGTGTATCTAGCGCTTTTGGGGGGAGGCTTTGTGTTGATGATTCCGGCCATGATGCTGGGCGAAAAATTTCAGCGCCAGAAACTCAGCTTCTGTTCTGCCGTGGTTCTGTTGGCTGTCTCTGCGCTAGTGCTTGGTGGGCATCGCACCGCACTGATAACACCGCTGATGTTGCTGCTGTTTTTTGCCGCGTTTAATTTACTGGAGGCTTCATTGCCATCCTGGCTGAGCAAGGCCTGTCCCGCTGGTAGTCGTGGCACTGCTATGGGTATTTATTCTACTTGCCAGTTCTTTGGTGCGTTTGTTGGCGGCATATTGGGTGGCTGGAGTCTGCAGCAGTTTGGTGCTGATGGATTATTTATTTTACTGGGTATTGTGTTGCTGGGTTGGTGGCTGTTGGCGCTGGGGCTGCAGAGTCCGCGCCCAATGCAAACCTTGGTATTACAGATAGGTGATCGAGCGCACGAGGATTTTGCAAAAATAATTTCAACTATAACTGGTGTTGAAGATATACTGATTGTCGAAGGTGAGCAGCTGGCCTATATCAAAGTCGACAAGCAGACTGTGGATATGCTGAGTCTGAAACCGTATTTTAACTGAACGTAAATTAGCAGAGAACAGGGGAACAAAATGGCACGCGGAGTCAATAAAGTCATCATTGTAGGTAACTGTGGTCAGGACCCGGAAACGCGCTTTATGCCTTCTGGCGGTGCTGTGACTAATCTCAGTGTTGCCACATCCGAGTCATGGAAAGACAAAAATACTGGTGACCAGCAGGAACGCACAGAATGGCACCGGGTGGTATTTTTTAATCGTCTGGCAGAGATTGCGGGCGAATATGTGAAGAAGGGCTCCAAGCTCTATGTCGAAGGTTCTTTGCGAACTCGCAAGTGGCAGGGTCAGGATGGTCAGGACCGCTACACTACTGAGATTGTTGCCAGCGAAATGCAAATGCTGGACAGCCGTGGTGGCCAACAGGGCGGTGGTATGGGGGATTATTCCCAGCAGTCTGCGCCCCAGGCACCTCAGCAGCAGGCGCCCCAACAGCAGCAGGCGCCTCAACAACAGGCGCCAGCAGGCGGCTTTATCAATGATGATGAGATTCCGTTTTAAACGATCATTATAAGCTTTGTAACTCGGCGCGACAGTTTGCGCCGCTAACTCATAAGAAATAATTAGAGGTTGACATGACGATTCAAGTTGGCGATAAAATTCCTGAAGGGATGTTTACAGTAATGGGCGCAGAGGGCCCCACTGGTTTAAGCACAGCTGATCTTTTTGCTGGTAAAAAAGTTGTTCTATTTGCGGTTCCGGGCGCATTTACACCCACTTGCTCTGCAGCTCACCTGCCTGGCTTTGTGGTTCATGTGGACGAGATTAAAGCTAAGGGCGTAGATACAGTTGCCTGTATGTCGGTCAATGATGTGTTTGTTATGCACGCCTGGGGCCAGTCGGCCAATGCCGAGCATATCCAGATGCTTGCGGATGGCAACGGTACCTTTACCGAAGCTCTGGGTCTGGTGCTGGATGGTTCTGGTTTTGGTATGGGCGCGCGCAGTAAACGCTTTGCCATGGTTGTTGATGACGGGGTTGTGACTTTACTTAATGTAGACGAGGCTGCCCTGGAAGGTTCCAGCGCTGAGGCGATTTTAGCGGCTCTGTAATCTCTGCAGCTAAGTCGAGAAGGGGGAGCCATATTGTTGGTTCCCTTTTTTTACGGGCTGGTTTTTTTACGGGCTGGTTTTTTACGAGCTGGTTTTTAAGGAGTATAAAAAAAGGCGACCGACGTCGCCTTTTTTCGCAGCTGGCTGGAATCAGCCATTGTAGCGTTCCATTACCAATGTGGCGTTGGTGCCGCCAAAGCCAAAGCTGTTGCTCATAACACGGTTGAGCTGTTTGTCTTTGGTCTCGAGCAGTATTGGCAGGCCTGCGGCATGTTCGTCGAGGTTGTCAATATTGGCAGAGCCGGCGACAAAGTCGCCCTGCATCATCAGCATGCAGTAGATTGCTTCATGGACACCTGCTGCGCCCAGGCTGTGGCCTGAGAGTGACTTGGTTGAGCTAATATCCGGACAGTTGTCGCCAAAGGTGTTGCGAATAGCGCCCAGCTCGGCAATATCACCTACCGGGGTGCTGGTGCCATGAGTGTTGATATAGTCGATGGGGCCTGGGGCAGTCTCCATGGCCATTTTCATGCAGCGCTCTGCACCTTCACCTGAGGGAGATACCATATCTGCACCATCTGAGGTCGCGCCATAGCCGGTCACCTCACAGATAATGTTAGCGCCGCGGGCCAACGCATGTTCCAGTTCTTCCACAACCACTGTCCCGGCACCCAGGCCAGGAGCAAATCCATCCCGGTCTGCATCATAGGCGCGGGAAGCAATTTCCGGGCTGTCATTGTATTTGCTGGTCAGTGCACCCATGGCGTCAAACATACCGGCCATAGACCAATGCATATCGTCGGAGCCGCCAGCCAGCAGTACATCCTGTTTGCCCAGCTGAATCAGTTCCACCGCATGGCCAATACAATGGGCACTGGTGGCACAGGCTGAGGCCAGACTATAGTTGACGCCTTTGATTTTAAATGGAGTGGCTACGTTGGCTGAAACAGCACTGGCCATAATCTGGGTCACTCTGTAGGGGCCGGCGCGTTTGATACCACGCTCGCGCATGACATCAATACTTTCTACAAACATCTCGCCGGAGACACCACCGGAACCCATTACCAGACCTGTGCGAGGATTGGATACTTGCTCCTCACTGAGACCGGCATCGGCGATGGCGCGATCTGTGGCTATATAGGCATAGGCTGATGAAGGGCCCATAAAGCGCAGAATTTTGCGATCAATATGGTCTTTGGGGTCAATATCCAGTACGGCGCCTACATTGCAACGTAGCCCCATTTCCGCGAAATCCTCGCGGCGACGAATGCCTGAAATTCCCTCTCTTAGGGACTTAGTTACAGCCTCTCTATCGTTTCCCAAGCAGGAAACAATACCAAGTCCTGTAATAACTGCGCGTTTCATTGGTCATCCTCTCATTGATTTAAGCAAATAGTTTTAGGCTTTAGCGTTAAAAACTAAAAATTATCTGTGCTTTCGAACAGCCCGACTTTCAAGTCTTTGGCGGTGTATATCTCGCGGCCATCGACTTCAACGGAACCATCGGCAATACCCATAACTAGCTTGCGCTGAATTAGTCGAGTGAGATCAAGCTTGTAGGTTACTTTTTTGGCGGTGGGAAGGATCTGGCCAAAGAATTTAACATTGCCAGCACCCAGAGCGCGGCCACGGCCAGAATTGCCGTTCCATACCAAGAAGAAACCGACCAGTTGCCACAGGGCGTCTAAACCTAGACAACCAGGCATTACTGGATCACCTTCAAAGTGGCAGTCAAAAAACCACAGATCTGGCGTAATGTCTATTTCGGCAATAATCTGTCCCAGGCCATGTTTGCCGCCATCGTTGTTAATTTCTACAATACGATCGATCATCAACATGTTTGGGGCTGGTAGCTTAGCGTTGCCGGGACCGAATAATTCACCGCGGCTGCTGGCTAGGAGTTGTTCTTTTGTATAGGAGGATTGGGGTGTAAAAGACATGTGGGCCTTGAAGGTTATAGTAAGGGCCGCATCGTACCCAGTTATGCACTCTGCTTCAACTGTTTAACCGGTGAACTGCGGGTTTTGAGGGTTGTGATGGACCATAATTTTTGTTGACAGGCAGGCACTGGCTGCCTAGCATGCCGCGTGAACAACAACTAGTAGCGACCCTCAATTTATGCTCTCTTTCCATCGCGCTGTCGAAAAAGATTTCTCTGCCGTCAACCACCTGATTGTCGACCAACTGCAATCTGAAGTTGGTTTGGTTGAGAATATTGGCCAGTATATCGTCGAGTCTGGCGGTAAAAGGCTGCGCCCTGTGGTGGTTCTGCTCAGTGCGCTGGCCAATAGTTATGTTGGGGACAAGCATATAAAGCTAGCTGCGGTGATTGAGTTTATTCACACTGCTACCCTGTTACATGATGATGTGGTGGATGTGTCGACATTGCGCCGGGGCCGTGTGACGGCCAATGCCCAGTGGGGCAATGCGCCAAGTGTATTAGTGGGGGACTTTATTTATTCCCGTGCTTTCCAGATATTGGTGGACATTGGCGATTTGGCAATTATGGGTCTGATGGCCGATGCCACCAATGTGATTTCCGAGGGCGAGGTCCAGCAGCTGGCCAATTCGGGCAATGCTGAGGTGCGCGAAGATATTTATCTGCAGGTGATCTATCGCAAGACCGCTAAACTGTTTGAAGCTGCCGCAGAAGCAGGTGCTGTGTTGACTGGCGGTGATCGTGCTGCGATGGCCAGCTATGGCAAACATCTGGGTATGGCGTTCCAGATCGCCGATGATGTGCTTGACTATCTGGGTGATGTAGCTCTGATTGGCAAAAATGTCGGGGATGATTTGGCTGAGGGCAAGATGACCATGCCACTTATCTACGCCCGTGATAATGGTGACAGTGCCCAACGCTCGTTTATCGGCGAGACTATCAGTAACAAGAGTGCTGAAAGTTTTGCCGAGATTCTCAGTTTGGTGCAGGCCTCTGGCGGCATCGACTACAGCATGGAATATGCCCGTCAGGAAGCACTGCTGGCTAAGCAAGCGCTCAATGACTTGCCGGATAGCATATTTAAAACCGAGCTTATTGATCTGGCCGATTTTTCTGTTTCCCGCCTTAATTAAGGCGGATTAATCTCCAACTCCCGTTTCCTTGTTTCATTGCACAGCTCGTGCAAAGCCCCACAGCCATAGGCGTTTCGGGACTATCATTAATTCGTAATAGCTATTATTCCTAATTCGATTACTCGAGAGTGACTTTATTTGCTAGCATTCACGTAGATTATAGAAATCTAAATACCCATAACCAACGAAAAGCCAACGAAAAGGAGAATTGAGTGATTATCGGAATTCCCTCGGAAATCAAAGCCGGTGAAAAACGTGTCGCCATGTCCCCTACCAATGTCCAGTCGCTTACCGACAAAAGTGTCAAGGTACTTATTCAAGGAGATGCAGGTAGTGCAGCAGGCTACCCAGATGCAGAATACACTGCTGCTGGAGCAACAGTGACGGCAGACCGTGCAGAGATATTTGCCAATGCAGATATTATTTTGCAAGTCCAGAGCTTTGGCTCAAACAATGAAAACAGTGACAATGATCTGGCCCTGCTACGCAGTGGGCAATTGGTTATTGGCATGATGGATCCACTGGCCTCACCCCAGGCCGCTCAGGCAGTTGCCAAGACGGGTGCGACGGCTATTGCCCTAGAGCTGGTGCCGCGCATCAGTCGCGCTCAGAGTATGGATGTGCTCTCATCAATGGCCACATTGGCTGGCTATAAAGCGGTGCTGATGGGTGCCTCTGCTGCGCCGCGAATATTCCCTATGTTGATGACTGCTGCCGGTACATTGCAGCCAGCGCGGGTGTTAATTATGGGTGTGGGTGTTGCTGGTTTACAGGCTTGTGCTACCGCTAAGCGTCTCGGCGCTGTGGTCGAAGCCTACGATGTTCGTCCGGCAGCTCGCGAGCAGATATTGTCGGTGGGTGCCAAGCCTGTAGAGTTAGATCTGGATACTGGTGAGTCTGAAGGTGCTGGTGGCTATGCCAAAGAGCAGGGCGAAGACTTTTTGCGTCGTCAGCGGGAGCTGATGACTGAAGTGGTGGCCCAGCAGGACATTATTATTACCACGGCGGCTATTCCCGGTGCCAAGTCGCCGATTCTGGTGACCGAGGATATGGTTAAAGCCATGAAGCCAGGTGCTGTGATTGTGGATCTGGCTGCCGAGCGGGGTGGCAACTGTGATCTCACTAAGCAGGGGGAGACAGTGGTTGCCCATGATGTGACTATTCTGGGGCCGGAAAACGTGCCCTCGGATCTGGCTTTTCATGCCAGTCAGATGTTGGGCAAAAATATGCAGACCCTGCTTGAGTTAATTGTCGACGAGGCAGGCAATCTCAACCTCGACTTTAATGACGAAATTGTTGCAGGCACTGTTGTTGCCCATGAGGGTGAGATTCCCCATCCCCATATGCGCAAGTTACTCAATTTGCCAGAGCTAGAGTCACAAACTCAGCCGGAAGGAGCATAAACCATGGAAATTCTAATTCTATTATTAGCGCTATTTGTATTGTCGCTGTTTCTTGGCGTTGAACTGATCACCAAGGTACCGCCCACGTTGCATACGCCACTGATGTCCGGTACCAATGCGGTGTCTGGTATTACTCTGGTGGGTGCATTGCTGGCGGCTGGGTCTGACAGTTCCCCCATTCTGGTCAATGGTCTGGGCTTTATTGCTGTGACACTGGCGACTATCAACGTTGTTGGTGGTTATTTAGTGACTAATCGCATGCTTGCCATGTTTAAGAGGAAGTAAGCGATGAATCCTACTATTGTTAGTTTCGTTTATCTGGTTGCCGGTATTCTGTTTATTCTCGGTATTAAAGGTCTGACCAAACCCAAGACTGCTGTGCGCGGCAATACATTATCTGCGCTGGGTATGTTGATTGCGGTGGTGGTGACATTGCTCGATAGCAGCATTGTTAACTTCAGCTATATTATTGCCGGTGTGTTGGCGGGCGGTATTGTGGGTGCAACCATGGCCCTGAGAATCCAGATGACTTCCATGCCGCAAATGGTAGCACTGTTGAATGGTTTTGGTGGCGGTGCTTCATTGACTATCGCTTTGGCGGAATACTATTCCAAGCTGGGCCAGGCTCCCACGTCATTTGCCGATATTCTTACCCCTGTAGTGACCAGTGCCAGTGCCTTCGGGCAAGGTGCTGAGGGTACTATTGCGCTGGTATCCATTGGCCTGACAGTGCTAATTGGTGCAGTGACCCTGACCGGTAGCTTTGTTGCCTTTGCCAAACTGCAAGAGCTGATGAAAAAGAGCTACGGTCTGCCCGGTGGCCCTGTTGGCAATGCTATCTTCCTGATAGCTGCCCTGGCTGCCGTGGTCTCACTGGTTATGAATCCTGGCAATACAGTGGCTATGGTCAGTATTGTGGGTCTGGCTCTGTTGCTGGGTCTGTTCCTGGTGATGCCTATTGGTGGAGCCGATATGCCGGTAGTTATCGCTCTGCTTAACTCCTACTCTGGTATAGCTGCGGCACTGGCGGGCTTTATTTTGGGCAATACGGTACTGATTGTCGCTGGTTCTCTGGTGGGTACTTCTGGATTGATTTTGACCCAGATTATGTGTGTCGCCATGAACCGTTCACTGGCCAACGTGCTGTTTGGCAAGATGGCGGCCGGTGGTGAAACCGTGGATGCGGATGAAATCTATGCTGGTAAGGTCACCAGCGCTCAGCCAGATGAAGTGGCTTTGATGCTGGAAATGGCCGAGCGCGTCGTCATTGTGCCTGGCTATGGTATGGCGATGGCTCAGGCCCAGCATGCGGTGCGCGAGCTGGCCGATGCGATGGAGGCTAAGGGCACAGAGGTTGAATACGGTATTCATCCTGTAGCGGGTCGTATGCCTGGTCATATGAATGTGCTGTTAGCCGAGGCGGAGGTTCCCTACGACAAGCTGGTGGAGATGGATAGAATCAACCCTACCTTCGAGGATACTGATGTCGTGATTATTATCGGTGCCAATGATGTGACCAACCCTATGGCCCGCGAGTCCGAGGGCAGTCCAATCTATGGTATGCCAATTCTGAATGTGGATAAGGCCAAAAATGTGGTGGTGATCAAGCGTTCACTAAGCCCTGGCTTTGCCGGGTTGCCTAATCCGCTATTTGCAATGGACCATACATTGATGGTGTATGGCGATGGCAAGAAGGCGGTAATTGAGATGACGACGGCGCTTAATCAGGCTTAGATAAACGAATCACCGAGCATAAAAAAACCCGCTTTTGGCGGGTTTTTTTATGGCTACTCCTTTGTTCTGCTTTTTTTGTGTAGCACCTTGGGTTTGCATTTTTGCATAAACCCTTACATAGTAGCTTCGCTGATAAATTGAGGTATTGGGGAAAACTGATTTTTATAGGCAACAAAAAACTAATTTTAACTTTCTATAGGGGTAAAAAATGACTGAATTAGATATGTGGCAAACCTATAACATGGGCCAAACTGCTGCTGGTGCACAGTTTATTGGTGTGGCTTTTTTGGCTTGGGTAGCACTTCGAGTATCAC
>CAXAJC010000019.1:0-21310 GCA_963969005.1 uncultured Cellvibrionales bacterium
CTTCAGAAGAGCCACCCTACCCATAGGTTATTAGTTACCTGTATGACTCCTACTGGCTCTGAGAGAATTATTACCGCCTTTGGCAGTACAGTTGATCACAGTTACGCTCCCTATGATATGCCCGATGCGGTGGCGCGGTTTTTAAATCGCGTGAAACCCTGTGTACTGATTATTATGGAGACAGAGCTGTGGCCAAATACCATTACCGCCTGTGCTCAGCGTAATATTCCGGTGATATTGGCCAATGCCCGCTTGTCAGAAAAGTCCGCTCGTGGCTATGGTAAGGTCTCTGCTTTGGTCAGGCCCATGTTGCAATCAATGTCTGCTGTTGTCGCTCAGCACAGTGATGATGGCACACGATTTACTGATCTCGGGCTGCCACCTGAAGTGCTTACAGTCAGTGGCAATATTAAGTTTGATTTAGACCTTGATTCATCGATACAGTTGCTTGCCAAGCAGTTATCTCAGGACTGGAAACGTGACGACAAAAGACCTGTTTTACTGGCAGCCAGTACCCACCGAGGCGAAGACGAGCTTATTTTGCAAGCCTTTGCCAAGATTAAAGCAGCTTTGTCTCAAGCTCCATTGTTGGTTTTGGTTCCTCGGCATCCAGAACGCTTTCAGCAGGTAGCCGAGCTTTGTAAAGATGCTGGCTTTTTACTTGCAAGGCGCAGCGTGGCGGATTCAACAATTGAGGCTGATATCTTACTAGGCGATACGATGGGTGAATTGATGGCCTTTTTTGGCGCCTGTGAGATCGCCTTTGTGGGGGGTAGTCTGGTTCCGTCAGGCGGGCATAATATGATTGAACCCGCTGCCTGGGGAGTGCCTATTCTTACCGGCCCGCATTTATTTAACTTTGCCGAGGCCTCGCGGTTACTGATTGAAGGGAATGCAATGATTGTCTGCGATAGCCCCAAGAATCTCGCCGACCATTGTATTGAGCTGTTCGAAAATCAGCAGCGGCGCTCAGAGATGGGGAGAGCGGCGCACCAGATAGCCGAAGCCAATCGTGGCGCGCTTGCTCAATTATTAGCGGTGGTCAACCGCTGCTTTTAATGTGGTATTGACAGAGGTTACTTGGCAATAACCAGCTGCGGATCCAGCCAGGCATTGAGTGCGGCAATATCATCAGGTGACAGCTGGCCAGCCACTTCCTTAAGCCCCATCATCGACAAAATATAATCATAGCGGGCATTGGCATAGTTGCGCTTGGCTTGGAACAGCGTACGTTGCGCGACCAGCACATCAATAATATTTCTGGTGCCCACTTCATAGCCAGCCTGTGTGGCGCCCAGTGCGCTCGTGGCGGAGACAATAGCCTGCTTGCGCGCTTTTACCCGTGCAGCATTGGTAATAACAAGCTGGTGCTGGGAGCGAGCTGCCTGAACCGTATTGCGTTTGGCCGCACTGTAGCCCTCGGCTGATTGAATAGAGCGTTGCTTGGCCTGACGGCGCTGGGCATCTACGCCTCCACCCCAGATTGGCATACTTACTGAGATTACAAATTGGTGGCCGTCTTGCAATGATTCAGCTGGCAAGCCGTTGAAGGTGCCATCGAGATCTGAGTCATAATAGCTTGCTCGACCAGAAATTTTAGGCAGGCGTTCCGCTGCTGCCGCTTTAGCTTGGTTGTAGGCGGCATCTTTGCCTAGCTCGGCTACCTTAAGCTGAAAATTATTGCCTAGGGCTAGATCAACCCAATCTTCACTGGTTATCGGGACCGGTGCATCGGCGGTGAAGTTATCCTTCAAGCCAGCCAGTGCGCCATGGCTTTGGCCTGTCAGCACTTCCAGACCCTCAAAGGCAATATTTAGGGCCCCTTTGGCCTCAAGGCTGTTGACGGCGGCATTATCAAAGGCAGCTTGGGCCTCATGGACATCAGTCACAGGCAGCAGTCCCACTTCAAAGCGCTCTGTAGTCTGCTCGAGCTGTCGCTGAATGGCCAGCTCTTCAGCATTGCGGGTTTCTCTATTGTCATAGGCGCGCAACACATTAAAGTAAGCCTGACTAACGCGAATAATAAGCGCCTGTTGATCCGCTGAAAACTGGGCTCTGGCGCTCTGGCTCAGGGCCTTGCCACCTTTAAAGCGATACCATGAAGGCATATCAAAAATTGCCTGGCTCAGAGTAGCGCTATAGGCAGTGGTGGTGGTATCGGTAAATCCCGGTCGAATGGCTAGCAATGAGTCTTCAGTATTTTCCTGTTCTGTGTAGTCGCCAGAGATAGAGATTCGCGGCAGCAGCGCAGCGCGGCTGATATTTTTATTTTCACGCTCGGCATTAAAACTGGCTCGAGCAGCCCGAAGCACTGGGTCATTTTGTAATGCGCTTTGATAAATATCGTTCAGGGAGTCTGCCCAGGTAGTCTGTATCGTAAGAAACGCAGTACATAGCAGTGCCAGTCTCTGCTTTGAGCGAGGGTTTATCAAAGGCATAAAATCTCCGGGGTTAACGCTATTATTAGTTGAGGGTAAGTTTAGCAGACTTGGCACGGGCTTATGGTCATAATAATTAGCTCATTGTGCATATCGACTATTACGGATGGGAGCAGTAATTTGATTAAAAAGCATCGTTTTGGCGCAAAGGATTATCAGGTTGAGTCAGAGCAAACCCTGTTTAAAGGGTTTTTCCAGATTACCAAGCTGATGGTGCGCCATCGCCTGTTCGCTGGCGGTTGGAGTGAGACATTATCCAGAGAACTGTTTCAGCGGGGCGATGCGGTTGGTGTGCTGCTCTATGATCCGGCTAACAATCTTGTGGGCCTGGTCGAACAGTTTCGCGTTGGCGCCCTCAAAGACCAGCACGGTCCCTGGCAGTATGAGGTGGTGGCCGGCATGATTGAATCAGGTGAAACGCCAGAACAGGTGGCAGTGCGGGAGCTGCAGGAGGAGGCGGGATTAAAAGTGGAAAAATTATTGCCCATCTGCGATTATCTGGTCAGTGCTGGCGGTACAGATGAAAAGATGCACCTGTATTGTGGTCTCTGTGATCTTAATGAGCGAGGCGGCGTCTTTGGCCTTGAGGGAGAAGCTGAGGACATTCTTTTCCAGATATGGCCCTATGCTGAGGTTATCGAAGCTCACAGCCGGGGTCTGCTTAATAGCGCCGCCGTTACCATTGCACTGCAGTGGCTACAATTAAATATCGCCAATTTATGCGATCAATAGCCTTGCACCGTCTAAACTGAAAATAATCGACTGAATAAAAAGGAAAGCAAAACGTTGTCAGTATTTGAATCGCGCACACAGCAGCTTGATTTAGCCCGCTTGCACCAAGAATGCGAGCACAATTATCAGCGCCTGCGTAGAGTGATCACCGATAGCAAACTACTGGGTGCCTGCTTCTCTCTGCGCTACAAAGACGAGCCTCGGGCTGGCATAGAGCTTAAAATTATAGAGGTCTCAAAGTACACCAGCACTGTGCAGATAGTGGCTGATCGTGCCGGGCCCTTGTGGCTTCCGGAGATCGAGATCAAGGTGCGTATCTACCGGGATGCCAAAATGGCTGAGGTCATTGAATGGTGCACTGATCGAACCATCCCCTGGGCAATGGTTGAGAAAAATGGTATGCAGGCAAGAGATGAAAAATGGCAGTGGAACATGTTTCTCAGTGAGTTGTTATGCCATGGGTTGCGTCATGGAATTACCGAAGTGGAAGCCTAGCTGTTAATGGATGTGCTTCGTCTTACGCAAATTACCGATCTTCATCTTGGTGCTGATGGGGCGGCTACCCTTGGGGGAGTGCCCACCAAGGCCAGCTTTGAGGCGGTACTCGCGGCTGTCGTTGCCCAGGGGCGGGGTGAGGACCGGCTGCTGCTGACGGGAGATCTTGCCAGTGATTGTCAACCTGAAGCCTATCAAATACTTAATCGCATTCTAAAATCCCATAACAAGCAGGCATTCTGGATGCCCGGCAACCATGATGATGCCGGTCTAATGGCTGAGCACTTAGTGGATTTTCCTGTCTGCACAGTGGCGGACCTCGGCGCATGGGGGCTTTTGACATTGGATAGCTCTCAGCCGAACAAGCCCGGCGGTCATATTAGTGACGAGCAGTTGCTGCATGTAGAGCAAGGCTTGAAAACACTGGCACGCAAACCCTATATTTTGCTGGCGATGCATCACAGTCCAGTATTGTTGAACTCAGCCTGGCTGGACAGTCAGCAAATTGATAATCGGGACAGACTCCAAGACCTGTTGCAGTCATCGGGCAATGTCAAAGCGGTGATCACAGGGCATGTGCATCAGCAGTTTGAAGGTCGCTGGGGCGATCTCCCGGTCTACTCTACCCCTTCAAGCTGTGTTCAGTTTAAAGCCCAGTCAGATGATTTTGCCCTTTCTGATCAGCCTCCGGGTTACCGATGGCTGGATCTACATGCCGATGGTCAGATTGTGACAGGGGTAGAATTTTTGTCGGACTTTTCGCCGCGTCCAGAACTTGGCTGTGCCGGTTATTAAGCGCAAATCAGTCGCTGACAATACCGCTGCTTTGGCTATAATGGAGCCTGATTTTCAGGTTCTCTAACTATGCCAACGCTGCTTTATCTCCACGGGTTTAACAGCTCGCCTCAGTCGAAAAAAGCCTTAGAGACCCAGCGCTGGTGTGCCGAGAATACACCGCAATTAAAATTCGTCTGCCCCGCGCTGCCCCCTTTTGCCAATCAGGCTATCGCATTGTTGCAGAGGTTAGTTGAGGCGGAGCTGCCCGAGCAGGTTTATGTTGTGGGAAGCTCCATGGGTGGGTTTTTCGCCACCTGTCTGGCGGAGCAGTACAACCTGCGGGCGGTGCTTATTAATCCGGCAGTCAGCCCCGGTCGCGGGCTGCAGGACTGGTTGGGGGAAAACAGCAACTATATGACTGGCGAGAAATGGGTTTTTGAGCCACAGCATATAGAAGAATATCTGGCACTGGACCCCACTAAGATAGAGTATAAGAATAATTACAGAGTACTGTTGCAAACCGGGGATGAGGTTTTAGATTACCGCGATGCACAGAGGCGTTATCAGGGATGCGACGTTGTTATTGAACAGCAGGGAGATCACAGCTTTATAAATTACCATCAGCATCTGGCATCTATGTACCAGTTTCTGGTTTCCGCCTAGCGCAGCAAACAACTAAATTGATCTAAAGAGCAGATGAGCAACTACAACGCAAAAGATATCGAAGTCCTGACTGGCCTGGATCCGGTGCGCAAGCGCCCCGGTATGTATACAGATACCAGCCGCCCCAACCATCTGGCCCAGGAGGTCATCGATAACAGTGTCGATGAGGCTCTGGCTGGCCATGCCCGCCGCATTGATGTGACATTGCACAAAGATGGTTCATTGTCAGTTTGTGACGATGGCCGCGGTATGCCCGTGGACATTCATCCGGAACAGGGTCTGCCTGGTGTTGAAGTGATTTTGTCGACGCTGCACGCCGGAGGTAAGTTCTCCAACGACAATTATCAGTTCTCCGGTGGTTTGCACGGTGTTGGTGTGTCCGTGGTCAATGCATTGTCGAGCAAGCTGGATCTGATTGTTAAGCGCGAGGGTAAGATCCATCAGATATTGTTTGCCGATGGCAATAAAACCTCTGATCTGGCGGTGATTGATAGCTGTGGTCAACGCAATACCGGCACCATACTGCGTTTCTGGCCAGATGCATCCTATTTTGATTCGGTGAAGTTCAGTGTTTCGCGGCTGCGCCATGTATTGCGCGCCAAAGCGGTACTCTGTGGCGGTCTAACCATGAGCTTTCATGACGAAAACACCGATGAGAGCGAAGAATGGTTCTATGAAGATGGCCTCAAGGACTATCTGGCGGGCTCATTACATGGTTGGGAAGTGCTACCCGCAGAGCCATTTATAGGAACCTTTAGTTCAGAAAACGAAGCCGCCGACTGGGCGGTGCAATGGTTGCCTGAGGGTGGTGAGCTGGTTCAGGAAAGCTACGTTAATTTGATCCCCACGCCCCAGGGCGGCACCCATATAAATGGCCTGCGCAGTGGCCTGCTGGATGCGATGCGCGAGTTTTGTGAGTTTAGAAATCTTCTGCCCCGGGGCGTTAAACTGACGCCGGATGATATCTGGGATCGCTGTAGCTTTGTACTTTCATCCAAATTGGCTGACCCACAGTTTTCCGGTCAGACTAAAGATCGCCTGTCTTCACGTGAGGTAGCTGCCTTTGTTTCCGGTGTGGTGAAAGATTCCTTTAGTCTGTGGCTGAACCAACATACAGAAGAAGCGGAAAAACTGGCCGAACTCTGTATCTTTAATGCCCAGCGCCGTATGCGCGCGAGCAAAAAAGTGGTGCGTAAAAAAATTACTCAGGGCCCTGCATTGCCGGGCAAGCTGGCGGACTGCGCCAGTGGTGAACCCGAGCAATGTGAAATATTTCTGGTTGAGGGCGACTCGGCTGGTGGTTCTGCCAAGCAGGCGCGCAACCGTGAGAATCAGGCGATTATGCCCCTGAGGGGCAAGATTCTAAATACCTGGGAGGTTGAGTCCCAGGAAATTCTCGGCTCTCAGGAAGTCCACGATATCTCCGTCGCGCTGGGGGTGGATCCAGGGCTGGAATCCGTTGATTCGCTGCGCTACCACAAAATTTGTATTCTTGCCGATGCGGACTCCGATGGCCTGCATATCGCCACATTGCTCTGCGCGCTGTTTGTACGTCATTTCCGACCACTGGTCAGTGCCGGTCATGTCTATGTGGCCATGCCACCGCTATTTAGGATTGATGTGGGCAAAGAGGTTTACTACGCGCTGGATGATGCAGAGCGCCAGGGCATACTCGACCGCATTCAGGCCGAGGGCAAGCGGGGCAAGGTCAATGTGCAGCGTTTTAAAGGGTTGGGCGAGATGAACCCCCTGCAGTTGCGGGAAACTACCATGGACCCGGATACCCGTCGACTAGTGCAGCTCACTCTCGAACCCGGGGATGACACCAACAGTATTCTCGATATGTTACTCGCCAAAAAGCGCGCGCCAGATCGCCGTTCATGGCTGGAAAGTAAAGGCAACCTGGCTGATGCAGCCAATCTTTAATCAGAATTTATCATAGGAAAAACGATGAACGATATCGTCACCTTTAACGACCAGGGCAATGAGAGCCGATCCCTGAGTAGCTATGCCGAGCAGGCCTACTTGGATTACTCCATGTACGTTATTCTCGATCGCGCACTGCCTCATATTGGCGATGGCCTCAAGCCAGTACAGCGGCGCATTGTTTACGCCATGAGTGAGCTGGGGCTGAAAGCCAGCGCCAAATATAAAAAGTCGGCACGTACCGTGGGTGATGTGATTGGTAAATTCCATCCCCATGGCGACAGCGCCGCGTACGAAGCTATGGTTTTGATGGCTCAGCCATTTTCCTACCGCTATCCGCTGGTAGATGGACAGGGCAACTGGGGTTCCCCGGATGACCCCAAATCCTTTGCCGCTATGCGTTACACAGAATCCAAGCTGTCAAAATATGCCGATGTCCTGCTCTCTGAATTGGGACAGGGTACTGCCAACTGGCGCCCAAACTTTGATGCCACCATGGATGAGCCCGAGATACTGCCTGCCCGGGTGCCCAATGTACTGCTTAATGGCACCACAGGTATTGCTGTGGGCATGGCCACGGATATTCCGCCCCACAACCTCAATGAAGTGGTTAATGCCTGCCTGCATTTACTGGATCACCCCAAGGCTACAGTGCCTGAGTTGATGGAGTATATTGCTGCGCCGGACTTCCCCACAGATGCAGAAATCATTACCTCCCAGAGCGATATTCTCAATACCTATGAGACGGGTCGCGGCTCGGTGAAGATGCGCGCCATCTGGAATAAAGAAGACGGCGATGTCATTGTTACCGCCCTGCCATTTCAGGCGTCTGGGTCGAAGATACTGGAGCAGATTGCCGCGCAGATGCGCAATAAAAAACTGCCTATGGTAGAGGATCTGCGCGATGAATCAGATCATGAGAACCCCACCAGGTTGGTGATTACCCCCCGTTCCAACCGGGTGGATATCAGTACATTGATGGACCATCTGTTCGCCACCACAGATCTTGAGCGCAGCTACCGCATCAATATGAATATTATTGGTATTGATGGGCGGCCCGCAGTGATGAATCTGCGCCGTATCCTCAAGGACTGGCTGAGCTTCCGCATTGACGTGACTCGCCGTCGCCTGGACTACAGGCTGCAGAAAGTTGAGAAGCGTCTGCATCTATTGGATGGTTTGTTGATTGCGTTTTTAAATATCGATGAAGTTATCCATATTATTCGCACAGAGGACGAACCCAAGCCTGCATTGATCGCCAGGTTTGATCTGTCAGATACCCAGGCAGAATATATTCTCGACACCAAATTGCGTCAGCTGGCCCGCCTTGAAGAAGTTAAAATTCGTGCCGAGCAGGATGAGCTGGCCCGGGAAAAGGCCGAACTTGAACTGTTACTGGGCTCCGATGCGCGACTGAAAACACTGGTTAAAAAAGAACTTAAAGCCACCGCCGAAGAGTTTGGTGACAAGCGTCGTTCGCCTATGAATGAGCGCGGCGAAGCCCAGGCCTTTAACGAAAAAGACCTGATGACCGCCGAGCCAATTACAGCAGTACTGTCAGACAAAGGCTGGCTGCGCGCAGCCAAGGGCCATGAGATTGACCCTGGCAGCCTGAGCTATAAATCTGGTGATAAATTCCTCTCCGCCGCCAAAGGCAAAAGTAACCAGAATGTATTTTTACAGGACACCACTGGTCGCTACTATGCGTTGCCTGGACATACCCTGCCCTCAGCGCGGGGCCAAGGCGAGCCTGCAACAGGGCGACTGAAAATCCCGCCCGGTGCACTGTTCACCGACGTGGTGATGGGTGCCGACGAGCAGAAAATTTTGCTGGGCACAGATGCGGGCTATGGTTTTATTGGCACCATTGGTGATCTGTTCACCAAAAATAAAGCCGGTAAAGCAGTGGTGTCGATTCCCAAGGGAGGACGCATCCTGGCGCCAAAAATACTCAGTGATGAAAATGCCTTGATCGCGGCAGTGAGTAATGAGGGCCGCATGTTGGTGTTCCCGGTTACTGAATTGCCCCAACTAGCCCGGGGCAAAGGCAATAAGATCATTAATATTCCAGGCTCGAGACTGCAATCCCGCGAAGAATATGTGGTCGACTACGGCATTATCCCTGCCGGCGGCTCTCTGGTAGTGCATTCTGGCAAGCGCTATCTGGTGATGAAAGAAAAAGACCTAGATCATTATCGCGGTGAGCGTGGACGGCGTGGGCACAAGTTGCCCCGCGGCTTCCAGAAGGTTGACAAACTGGATATTGAAGCCAACTAAATCTATCTTTCGAAAAAATCCTGTTAATCAATTACGCTTAATAACAGGAATTAGATATGGGTGAGACAATTGCAGTCACTCAGAAGCTGGCGCTGCTCTATGATGTCAAGGTTATTACTGCTCTGGCGATTTTTATTACTGGCAGATGGGTGGGGGAAAATCTCCGCTGTAGCACCAAAACTATTGGCTAAAAATGCGGTTGATGCTCTTGTAATATTGTTTGCCTTTGCACCTTTAAAAAATAATGACTGAAAAAGAAAAAACGCCGCATCTGCGGCGTTTTTATGTTTACTGACGATTGTTTACTGATTATTGCTCAAGAGATGATAGCCTTTAAGCAGATTAACCGCTTCATAGAGCTGATTGTCGGCGCTGTAATCTTCCCTTGTAGCGTCATCCTTGTCCGATTTTGACCCATTGTCCGCCGTTTCAAGGTGGCCCTCGAGATCAGCTTCGCGTACCCGAACGCTTTTAGCATAGGGGCGGATCTCGGCTCGCTCAATCACTATATCCGGGACAATCCCTTCGGCTTGAATAGAGCGGCCATTGGGGGTGAAGTAGCGGGCAGTGGTGAGCTTGACAGCCCGGCCATCACCCAGCGGAATCACTGTTTGCACTGAGCCTTTGCCAAAACTCTGGGTGCCCAGAATGGCGGCTCGCCCGTGATCCTGAAGGGCACCAGCAACAATTTCCGAGGCCGAGGCACTGCCTCCATTAATTAGCACCACCACCGGCAGACCATTGAGCAGATCTCCTGAGCTGGCTTCAAAGCTGCGGTTAGCGCTGGGCAGTCGACCCTCGGTGTAGACAACTGTGCCACCGTCCAGCAGTGCATCTGATATTTCAATCGAGGCTGGTACCAGCCCGCCCGGGTTATTGCGCAGATCAATTACCAGGCCTTTAATGGGATGCTGAGCAATAAGTTCTTCAAGGGCGGCAACAAAGTCAGCGCCAGCCTTGGTTTGAAACTGGGAAACTCTAATATAGCCATAGCCTGGCTCCAGTAGGCGGCTGCGCACAGCACTGACCTGAATAATATCCCGCACTACTTCAATATCCAGTGGCTCTTTTTCACCTTCCCGGTACAGGGTCAGTTTAATGCTGGTGCCCTTTTCGCCGCGCAATTTATCCACGGCTTTTTGCAGGCTCATGCCACGCACCGGGTTATCATTCATTTTAACAATTAGATCGCCCGCCTGAATTCCGGCTTTGGCCGCAGGGGTATCATCTATGGGAGAGACTACCCGAATAGCGCCATTGTCAGTGCCTATCTCCAGACCCAAGCCGCCATACTCGCCATTGGCATGTTCCTGTAGTTCACCATAGTCTTCTCTGTTGAGATAGACGGAGTGAGGGTCCAGTTCAGTGAGCAGACCGGCAATAGCATTATCTAACAGCTCTGTATCGCCGACTTCTTCTACATAGCCCAGGCGTATTTGCTCAAAGACTTGGGTAAACAGTCGCAGTTCTCGCAGGGGCAGGCGTTGCTGCTCTGTGTCTGTTTGTGGCTCAGCCTCCTGGGCCAGAGTTAATAGGCTGAAAGATAGCAGCCAGAGACTCAATATGACTTTAAACATAGGTCGGTTCCTTTTCGTTTAACCCTTAGTTAACCCCAGCTTGGTTGCACTGCTGTCAGATAGAGATTACCGCTTACCTAACCAGGACTTAGGGTCGGCCGGTTTGCCCTGCTTGCGAATTTCAAAGTATAGAGCAGGTTTGCTGAGTCCGCCGGTGTCGCCAGCTCGAGAAACGACTTCGTTGCTCTGCACCCAGTCACCGGTTTCCTTCAGCAGTTCCTGATTATGGGCATACAATGTCATATAGCCGTCACCATGATCGACAATAACCAGCAGGCCAAAGCCGCGAAGATAATTGGAAAACACCACGCGCCCATGATGCACTGTTTTCACATTGTCCCCGGCACTGGCGCTGATCAGCCAGCCCTCCCAGCGCAACGAGCCGCTGCGGGTGCTGCCGAAGCTATGAGCAACTCTACCTTTGATTGGCCAGGTCAGTCGGCCTTTGCGTGAGATAAAGGATTCGTAATTTGAGGGCAGTACCAGTTCAGCTGCCGCTTCTTCGACAGCTTTGATAATCTTTTCCAGCGCGGAGCGCTCTTTTTGCAGTTTAATGAGTTTCTTGGTGTCGCTGCGCAGAGACACCTGCAGTTTGTCCAATGTCTTTTTGCGCATTTTTACGCGGCTGGACAATTTCTTTTTATCGGCTTCCAGTGCCGCTTTGGATTGGTTGAGAGCTTGTTTTTGGCTGCTGATCTCGGCAATTGTCTCATTCAGCTCATTGATATCCTGTTTGTAACGTTGAATCTTCTCTGCACGGGCCTTTAAAAAATAGTCGTAGTACTTAAAAACTCTGGATAGTTGCTGGGGGTCTTCCTGATTTAACAGCAGCTTGACAGGCTCTTGGTCACCCAGTTTATGGGCAGCGGAAATTTGCTCAGTAATGGCTTCGCTCTGTTGGCGAATATTCTGCTCTAACTTTTTTTCACGCTGGACAAGTTGTCCGAGAGTATTTTCCAGCTTATTGATTTTGCTACGCAGGCGGCGCACATTTTTATTGATTGTGCTGCTTTCCAGTTCCACTTTTTTAAGGGCTGACTGAAGGCTATTGCGCTCTTTGCCACGATCCTGAAGTTGCTTTTCCAGATTGGAAATTGAGCGTTTAAGGGTATCCAGTTCCTTTTGTTGACTGTTGTCGGCGTTACTGACATGGCCAAACAGCAGCAGCGCGCAGGTTAAAGCAAGATTGATCAGCGGGACCTTTGTGCCGATAAATACCTGTCCTAACGCTCGGCCAATCATTAGATTATTAACGATCGGCCGGTCATCTCGGCGGGTTGTGGTAGATCCATCAGTGCCAACATGGTCGGGGCAATATCTGCCAGGGAGCCATTATTATCCAGACCTATCTGACGATGCCCGGCATAGACCAGAGGCACTGGCAATGTGGTGTGTTGGGTATGGGGCTGGTTGCTTGACTCGTCGAACATTTCCTCGACATTACCGTGATCTGCGGTGATTAACAGTTCACCATTCGCCGCGGTAACCGCCTCCAGTATCTGCGCCAGACAGACATCTACGGCTTCCACGGCTTTTACCGAGGCGTCAAAATCTCCTGTATGACCAACCTGATCGCAATTGGCATAGTTGCAGATAATCGTATCGAACTGGCCACTGCCAATGGCAGCGACGAGTTTTTCTGTCACCTCTGGCGCACTCATCTCTGGCTGCTGATCGTAGGTGCTGACATCAGGGGAGGGAATCAACAGTCGCTCCTCGCCAGAATAGAGAGTTTCGCGGCCTCCACTAAAAAAGAAGGTGACATGGGCATACTTCTCAGTTTCTGCAATACGCAGTTGCTGCTTATTCTGTTTGGCCAGGTACTCTCCCAGAGAATTAACCAGGATCTCCGGTGGATAGGCGCAGGGTACATCCAAACTGGCTTCGTACTCTGTGGTCATGACAAAGCATGCCAGCTTGGGTACTGAGGCACGTTCAAACCCGGAAAATGCTTCATCTACCAGGGCATGGCTAATTTCCCTAGCCCGATCCGGGCGGAAGTTCATGGAGATAACCACATCTCCATCCTCGATTGCGGCGGCCTTCTGACCATCGCCAACTATACTGGTGGCCTGGACAAATTCATCATTTTCATTGCGCTCATAGGCAGCCTGAAGAGCCGCCTCTGCATCGCTTGCAGTAAATGCTGCTGCGCCATCGGTCATCAATCTGTAGGCCTGTTCCACACGGTCCCAGCGATTGTCGCGATCCATGGAGTAAAAGC
The DNA here is from genome assembly GCA_963969005.1 of uncultured Cellvibrionales bacterium. Lineage (GTDB taxonomy): Bacteria > Pseudomonadota > Gammaproteobacteria > Pseudomonadales > Porticoccaceae > HTCC2207. The sequence continues at coordinate 13,110 of CAXAJC010000019.1, forward strand.
GGCCAATCACTGAGGCAATGCGTCCAACGCCGAGCTTGTCGCACAGTGCCTGGGTCTTTTGCAGGGACGGCATGGCACTGCGCGGGGGGCAGTCACGGCCATCCAGTGAGGCGTGGATATAGATTTTGCTGGCGCCCCGCTGGGCAGCCATTTCGACCATGGCGTTGATATGATCTTCATGGCTGTGCACACCACCTGGGGATAGCAGGCCCATAATATGCACTGCCTTATCTGAGGCTACGGCTTTGTCTATGGCATCGCAGTAAACTGGGTTGGTGAAGAAATCACCATCTGTAATAGCTTTATTTATGCGGGTAAAGTTCTGATAGACCACACGGCCAGCGCCCAATGTCATATGACCTACTTCAGAGTTGCCCATCTGTCCCTCAGGCAGCCCGACAGCAAGGCCTGATGTATGAATCAATGTTTTGGGATTATGGTTCCACAGCTTTTCCCACACTGGCGCTTTGGCGGTAGCAACAGCATTGTATTTCGCGTCATCGCTATAGCCAAAACCATCAAGGATTAGCAGTACTAATGGAGATTTCTCTGTGCTCATAGGGCTCTGTGGATACTCGGTTGATTAAGTTGATGATTCTAAAGCTAAGTCAGGATTTTCGCTATGCTGAGAGGATAATAAAATATTGCCTACAGAGCATCCAGATGTTCCCAGCGCTCATAGCTGTGGCTGAGTTGCTGTTGCAGCTCAGCCAGCTGCTTTTCAATTTTCTCAATTTGGGCCCGCTCAGACTTATAAAAGTCCGGCTGGCTCATATGTACGGAGATTTCCTCGATTTTAGTTTCCATATCTTCAATCTGTCCAGGTAGATTGTCCAGTTCCCGCTGGTCTTTGTAGGACAGTTTTTTTGCCGCAGGTTTTGGTTTGTCTGGTACTGCAGTCGCGGTCACAGTTGCTGGCTGCTCAATTTTGCGCTGACGCAGCCAATCATCGTAGCCGCCGACATATTGGTTGATGGTGCCGTTCCCTTCAAAGACCAATGTGCTAGTCACTACATTATTGAGGAAGGCTCGGTCGTGGCTAACCAGAATAATGGTGCCACTGTAATTAATCAGCAGTTCTTCGAGCAGGTCCAGAGTGTCTATATCCAGATCATTGGTCGGTTCGTCGAGGACCAGTATATTTGATGGCTGGGTAAACAGTTTGGCTAACAGCAAGCGGTTGCGCTCACCGCCGGAGAGGGCTTTTACCGGCTGACGGCAGCGGTCCGGAGCAAACAGGAAGTCTTGGAGATAGCTGATGACATGGCGTGGCTTGCCGCCAATATCGAGCATATCGCGACCGCCGGAAACATTGTCTTGTACAGTTTTTTCTTCATCCAGAGCGGAGCGATACTGGTCAAAATAGGCCACGCTTAAATTGGTGCCGGTTTTAATATTGCCCTGCTGGGGGCTGAGCTCACCGAGCAACAGCTTGATCAATGTGGTCTTGCCAACACCATTGCGACCAATCAGACCAACTTTGTCACCGCGCTGGATCAGGGTCGAGAAATTACGTACGACCTGATCACTGGAATCTGCGCCCTCAAAGGCAAAGCTGATATTGCTGGCCTCGGCAACAATCTTGCCCGACCGTTCCGCCTGTTGAATATCCATGCGTGCAGTGCCCAGCTGTTTGCGCCGGTCGGCGTATTCTCTGCGCATGGATTCCAATGCTCTAACCCGCCCCTCATTGCGGGTGCGGCGGGCTTTAATGCCCTGACGAATCCAGATTTCTTCCTGGGACAGACGCTTGTCGAAAAGAGCATTCTGGCGATCTTCGATTTCGAGGATCTCTTCTTTGCGCTGCAGGTAGGTGGCGTAGTCACAGTTAAATTCTGCCAGCTGGCCCCGATCAATCTCAATAAAGCGATTGGCCAGATTGTCCATAAAGCGACGGTCGTGGCTGATAAATAATAATGAGCCTTCCCACTTCAGCAGAAATTGCTCAACCCATTGAATGGCGTCTATGTCCAAATGGTTGGTGGGCTCATCGAGCAACAGCAGATCCGGGTCGCAGACCAGGGCCCTAGCTAGTAGCACGCGGCGCTTGTAGCCACCGGAGAGGCTGGAAATATCCACATCAGCGTCGAGATCCATCTTGGTAATAATAGACTCCACACGCTGATTGATGTCCCAGCCATTGACGCGATCCAGTTCTGCCTGGCAGGTTTCCAAATCGCGCATGGTTTGATCGCTGGGATCATTGCCCAGTTCCAGAATAAGATGGTGGTAGCGTTTTGCCAGCTCGCCTTCGGCTCCCAGACCCTGAGTAATGACATCAAATACAGAGCCTTTTGCATCCTGGGGCACCGACTGCTCAAGTTGGGCAATTTTGACCCCGGAGGCGCGCTTTAATATGCCATCATCGGCCACAATCTGGCCGTTGAGTATTTTTAATAATGTTGATTTGCCAGCCCCATTGCGCCCGATCAGACAGACTCGTTCGCCGCGCTCAATAACCAGACTAATATGGTCGATCAGTGGTGGCTGACCATAGCTCAGGTAAATATCCTGCAATGTCACCAGTGGCATAAAACTACTTTCCTGAGGCTGGAGTTTGCTCAGGAATGTTTTCGTTCCCCAAGGGTTGGGTCATCAAAATTAATTTTGGCAGCAACGTCATGGAGCCCAGTAGCGCGGCAGTCATCGCCAGACCAGTCAGCAGACCAAAGTAGATTGAGGGAATAAAATTTGACAGGGCCAGAATGGAGAAGCCAACAATAATGGTCATGGCAGTATAAAACAGCGCCTTGCCAATACTAGCGTGGGCGCGGTGCATGGAGGCCACATAGTTGCCGTCAACGGCAAATTCCCGCTTAAACCTGCTGATGTAATGAATTGCATGGTCCACACCTATACCGACGGTAATGGCGGCAATGGTAATAGTCATCATATCCAGAGGAATACCGGCAAGGCCCATGCCCCCGAGTACTACTCCGGCCGCGAGGAAGTTAGGCAATATTGCGATAATCGAGATTTTGACTGAGCGGAACAGCACCATAAACATCAGCATAATGCCGACAAATACTGCACCTAATGTAACGATCTGGGACTTATACAGGCTCTGCAGCATATTGTTGTACAGCACCAGCAGGCCAGTGTAGCGAATATCTGCCTGGGCAATGCCCACGTCATTGACCGCGAAAGTATTGATTTTTTCGAGCAGGTCGGCGCGGCGCAAGCCTGCGGTTTCCATGGCGCGCAGCTGGATGCGGGCCTCATCAATATCTTCGAGTAGATAGGGCGCTACCATCTGCTGATATATTTCTGGCCCCAGACTCTGGCGCATAAAGGCCAGCTCAAAATCGTTGAGCTTGTGGCCGCTAAGGTCAGTGGCTACCTGATAGATCTGCACTAGGCTGCTGACTTTGCCAATCTCTGGTTGGGCTTCAAGGAATTCCTGCAATCTGGTCAGGTCGTCAAGGCCGGCAGAGGAGAACCAATAGCTGTCTTTTAAGCTGCTGGCTTCATCTTCAATGGCATATTCATCGCCGTACTCATCGTCCGCATACTCGTCTTCTATATATTCATCGTCGGCATACTCGTCCGCAGCATATTCATCCTCTTCATACCCATACTCGTCATCTGCCACTGATGTGTCCTCAATAGCCGGGAAGTCGTAGGTAGGTGCCTGAATAATAATGTCCAGTGGGGTAGTACCACCCAGGGAGGTGTCAATAACCTCCATTCCCTGATAGATCTCGGTATCGGCACGGAAGTAATCAATAAAGCGGTTTTCAACCTCAAGCCGCGAGATGCCGTAGGCCGACAGCATGCCCAGCAACAGGGCAGCGACCAGCACCACAGAGCCGTAGTGTTCAGTAAACCAGGAGAATTTGCTGGTGATGGCGGCACTGTTGTCCTTGTCCGCTGCATTGGCCCCTTTGCCAAAAAGCATCATGCCGGCCGGAATCACCACAAAGGCTACAATCAGCGCCAGGCTGATACCCATAGTCATCATCCAGCCAAAATCAATCACAGGACGAATATTGCTCACCACCAATGAGGTAAAGGCAACAATGGTGGTTAGCACTGTATAGAGGCAGGGTTTTGCCATTGATGTGACAGTATCACTAACCAGCTGGCGCTGCTCTGCATCTGGCTGCAGGGCTTGCAGCTCTCGGTAGCGCACAATCAGATGGATACACAGAGCCAATGTAATAATCAGCAGCAATGAGACAAAGTTGGATGAGATAACGGTCAGTCGCCAGTCGATCCAGCTTAAAAAGCCAAGAATCATCACCAGACAGATTGTGCAGGTTGCGAGGGGTATAACCACCCAGCGTAGCTGGCGGAAGATCAGTGCCAGAGTGGCAATAATAAACAGCAGTATGCCAGTGCCAAAGATCAGCAGGTCGCTCTTGATAAAGTCCACCATGTCGGCAGTGATCATATCGGCACCACCAAGGAAAATTCTGGCGCGATCGCGGTAGCCATCCATCAGCGCCCGTACCTCGGCAACACGGCGGTGGTCGATAATGGCTTTTTCGGTGCGATAATCGAGAAACTCCTGGCTGACATTGGCCAGCTCTATTGTCTGCTGTGGGCTAAGGCCCTCGGTATCTCGAATCAGGCGCAGGGCATCGCGCTCGGTGACCAGTTGCAGGTAGGTTTTATCCAGTGCCATGGTTGCCAGAATACCCGTGGTTTGGCCATCGGCGCTGAGCAGCACATCTTTGTAAATTGGACTATTGAGGAACTCCTGTTTGGCCGCCTGTTTGTCGACACCTTCAGAGAGCAATGTGTTGAGCTCTTCTTTCAAGTCGGCCACGCCAATTTTTGGACTGTACAGCAGCGGGACATCGAGCATGGAGAGCATGCTTTCAACGCCATCAATTTTGCTGAGTTCGGTGCGCAGAGAGGCCAGCGTGTCAAGATTTTGCTGATCGAACAGGTCGCCTTCAATAGGCGAGAAGGTGACAATGAGAAAATTATCACTGCCGTAGCGCTGCACCACTTCGCGGAAGAAATTAAGGTCCTCATCATGCTCCAATGTCAATGAGTCGGCGGAGGCATCGAGTTTAAAATTGGGCAGGCCCATGGCCATGGCAAAGGTCAATACAAGCATAACTAGTAGTGCTTTGACCGGATTGTCGAGAATGGCTTTTTGGTAAAGGCTGAATGGAGATGACATTAAAATGAGCGTTCCCGGAGGTGAATTTAAACAAACCGCCATTATGGGGTTTTACGGCCGAAGATCATAGGCCTGCGATTAGCATCTGTAGTTTGCTCAAAGGCTGGTTTCAATTACACTTCCCGGCCCTAAATCACTAATCAGTAGCTACTTATGCGCGGAGTTATTCTCGATTGCGACAGCCTGGGTCCAGATGATCTCGACCTTAGTGCCCTCTATGATTTGCCTGTGCAATGGACGGTGTACGGGGACTCCGGGCCCCATCTGGTGGTCGAGCGTATAGCTGATGCCGATATTGTACTGACCAACAAGACTCCAATTGATGCCTCGATTCTGGATCAGGCGCCTCAGTTAAAGCTGATCAGCCTCTGTGCCACTGGGACCAATATGGTGGATCTGCCAGCGGCAAGGGCCCATTCAGTTGCTGTGTGCAATGCAGTCAACTATGGCACAGCCTCTGTGGTGCAGCATGTTTGGAGTTTAATTCTGGCCCTCACCACTCAGCTTTTGCCCTACAGCCGCACTGCCGTCGATGGCACTTGGGCTGAGAGTAAGCTGTTCTGCCTGCTCGATCATCCGGTGCGGGAGCTAGAGGGAAAAACCCTGGGTATTGTCGGTGCCGGTGATCTGGGCAAGGGGGTAACTAAAATTGCTCAGGCCTTTGGTATGCAGGTTATTTTTGCTGCTCTGCCGAATCGACAATACAGCGATGATTTGCCTCGGTTACCTCTGCAGGAGCTGTTGCCCGTGGCAGATGTTGTCAGCCTGCACTGTCCCTTGACCGAAGAAACCCAAGGACTTATTGCCGGACCAGAGCTGGCGCTGATGAAAAGTAGTGCTGTACTGATTAATACAGCGCGGGGCGGAATTATTGATGAGCCTGCGGTCAGACAGGCTTTAATTGATGGCGAAATAGCTGGAGCAGGTTTGGATGTGCTGTCGGCGGAGCCACCGGTAAATGGCAATGTGCTGATTGACCCCGCTGTGCCCAATCTTATTATTACCCCTCATACTGCCTGGGCTGCTGCGGAGGCCAGGCAGAGATTGGTGGGGCAGATGGTGGACAATATCAGCGCCTTTCTTGATGGCAAGGCGCTGCGTCAGGTCAATTAGCCGGTAAACTCAGTTGTCAGTTTCTTGGGGGCCAGCAATTTCTTGAGTTTAGGGTAATGAGGCACACCATTTTTATAGGGTGGGTAATCCTCGCCTACAATTAATGGCTGCAGATAGTCTCGTGCTTTCTGGGTAATGCCAAAACCATCTTTGCTGATAAATGATCTGGGCATTTTCTTTTCTAGATTGGCCACTTTGTGCAGTGGGGATTCTCCCAGCCCCCAGGAATACTTTTTGCTGTCCTTGCGCTCTATGGTCACCATAATTGCATTTTTCCCTTCCAGGGCTTTTCCCACTGCCGCGCGGCCTACGGCATAGGCTTGCTCAACATCAGTTTTAGAGGCCACATGCCGTGCCGAGCGCTGCAGATAGTCAGCGAGGGCATAATGGTATTTGTAGCCCAAAGAATGTTTGACCATGCTGGCTAATGTGGGAGCCACACCGCCGAGCTGCTGGTGTCCAAAAGCATCTTTGTTCAATGAGCCGGAGATTAGTGCACCGTCGGCATAGCTGGCACCTTCCGAGGCCACTACTACGCAATAGCCTTTTTCGTTGACGGTCTTTGCGACACGGGCAATAAAGTCCTCGCGGACAAAGGGAATTTCCGGGAACACGATAATATGTGGTGGATCACCGGCCTCTTCAGCGGCCAAACCTCCGGCAGCGGCAATCCATCCCGCGTGGCGGCCCATCACTTCAAGGATAAAAATTTTGGTGGAGGACGCCGCCATAGAGGCGATATCCAGACTGGCCTCTCTGGTGGATACAGCGACATATTTCGCCACCGAACCAAAGCCCGGTGAGCAGTCGGTAAAGGGCAGGTCATTGTCGATGGTTTTGGGAATATGGATGGCCTGAATAGGGTAGCCCATCTTGGCTGAAATCTGTGACACCTTGAGGCAGGTATCTGCAGAGTCGCCACCGCCATTGTAGAAGAAATAACCAATATTATGGGCTTTAAATACCTCGACCAGCCGTTCGTATTCTGTGCTGCTGTCTTTGAGGTCCTTCATTTTGTAGCGGCAGGAGCCAAAGGCACCCCCTGGCGTGTGTTTGAGTGCAGCAATGGCAGTGGCAGTTTCTTTGCTGGTATCGATCAGGTTTTCGTGGAGCGCACCCAATATGCCATTCTGGCCGGCATAGACTGTACCAATCTTGTCACTGTGTTCCCTACAGGCTTCAATAACACCGGATGCCGATGCATTGATGACAGCGGTCACTCCTCCTGATTGAGCATAAAACGCATTCTTTTTAGTCATAAAATCCAGTTTTCCCAATAGTCCATTTAGAATGGCCGCCATCTTACTGCACTGGCGGCCGGGGTAACAGTGCAATCAATCAGTCGATGGCGATGCTCACAGCAACTCTCATTTCCAATTGGCTGGGGCGCAGATCACTGTGCCCAGGCTGATAAATATAGCTAGCACTAGCAGACAGCCACGCTGCTTTTTGCGCCAGCTGCCAGGGCCTGTGGTAGTTCAGTTCCAGCTGTTGCTCACGGCCCTGGGGCTGCAGGTCGAAGTGCAGATCCTGGTAGATAACCTGTCGATCAATGGTGCGACCACTGGCGACACGAAGCTGGCCTGTGCCGTCTTCAATACGCAGTGGTTGACTCAGGTAAAGGCTTAGTTGGTCATTATTGCGCAGCAATGAATTGCCCTGGAGACCAAGGGCCCAGGAATTACTAATGATTTTCTGATCGATACTAATAAATTGACTATTGAGCCCGGGGTCAGTGGTGCCCGAATAGAGGGCAACAATTGCCTGCCACTGCGCCCCCAACTGCATATAGCCATTGATGCCGGTAAAAAAGGTATCACCACTCTCCACCGAACCCAGGGCTGAACCTATGCTAGTGCCGAGGAAGCTGTCTTGCTCCTCAACAAATCCGGCTTGAATACTGAGCCCGTTAGCTCCGGACAACAATGCATATTCCACCAGTGCGCCACTGCTG